>CAZWQK010000085.1:0-7192 GCA_964635835.1 uncultured Pseudomonadales bacterium | reverse complement strand
CCGGGGCTACCACCCGCGCCGACTTGCGCGGGGACGAGTGGATTGTAAACGGGCAAAAAGTCTGGAACACCAGCGCTCACCACGCTCAATACGGGCTGTTGCTGGCACGCACGGATTGGGATGCACCGAAACATCAAGGACTCAGTTATTTCATTATCAACATGGAGCAGCCCGGCGTAGAGGTGCGGCAGCTAGCGCAAATGAACGGCCACGCCTCGTTTAACGAGGTCTTCATGACCGACGCGGTAGTGAGCCGGGAGGATCTGGTCGGCGCCGAAGGCGACGGTTGGAAGTGCGCGATGACCACTCTGGCCAACGAGCGCCGTTCCTTCGACCGCGCCCGTGACGTCAGCGGCCGCAAGGACCGACAGGGTAAAATCTTCCAAGATCTCGCGGAAGAATTTGCCATCGCCAACGAACCTTATACCTGGTACCCCCAGCGCGCAGGACGAGTGGATCTTATTATGCCCAGAGCCCGATCCACCGGGGCTATCCACGATCCAGCCACTCGCCAGGACATTGCCCGTCTGCACATTTTGGCCGAGAGCGCTCGATGGACGGGTGATCGAGCCAAGGCTGCGGCCAAAGCCGGCAAACCTCAGGGACCTGAGGGTTCCCTGGGCAAGTTAGCCGCCAGCAACGTGGCTCGCCTGGCCTCTCGAGTCCATACCGCCATCAGCGGCAATGACGCCCTGCTGACGGGCCCGGAAAGCCCCATGGACGGCATCATTGCAGAAATTCTTGTGTCCACGCCGGCTATCTCCATCGCCGGTGGCACCGATGAAATCCAAAAAAACATCATCGCTGAGCGGGTGTTAGGCCTGCCCAAGGAGCCCCGATTTGATGAAGGCCCTTTCCGCAACGTGCGCCGTAACACAGGGCCGGCAGTGGACGGCGACAGCTAAGGACACAGATGCACAGCAAACCCTTGAGCGGCATTCGCGTTATTGAAGTAGGACAGCTGCTGGCTGGGCCCTTTGCCGGCACCCTGCTGGCGTACTTTGGCGCCGAAGTTATCAAGGTTGAACCTCCGGGCTCAGGGGACCCAATTCGCGGCTGGCGCTTGCTCGACCAAGATGGCACCAGCTACTGGTGGCGCAGCCTTGGCCGCAACAAAAAGTCGCTGACGCTGAACTTGCGCGCAGAGGAGGGCCGAGAACTGCTCGGCGAACTGCTCAGCGATGCCGACGTGCTCATCGAAAACTTTAAGCCCGGCACCATGGAAAAATGGGGCCTAGGGCCTGACGACGTCAGCAAGCGGAATCCACAGCTTATCTACACGCGAATTTCCGGCTACGGTCAAACCGGACCCTACAGCCGCAAACCCGGCTACGCATCGGTAACCGAGGCCTACTCGGGATTTCGCTACATCAACGGATTCGCTGGCGATGTCCCGGTACGACCTAATCTCAGTCTGGGCGACAGCGTAGCCGGCCTGCACGCTGCCATCGGCATCTTGCTGGCTTTGCTGGCACGCAAATCCGACCAGGGCCAGGCAAATGGCCAGGTGGTGGACGTGGCGCTGTATGAGTCCATGTTCAACCTCATGGAAGGCATCGTGCCGGAGTTTTCCGGAGCCGGGGAAATTCGCCAGCCTGCAGGGTCGACCATCACCGGCATCGTGCCGACCAATACCTACCTCTGTGCAGACGGCAAACATGTGGTCATTGGAGGTAACGGCGACTCTATCTACGTGCGCTTAATGACCGCTATCGGCCGAGAGGATCTGGCTCAGGACCCTCGCCTGGCCAGCAACCCCGGGCGGGTCACCCATCAGCAGTTGATCGATGGCGCCATCGCCGCCTGGACAGACCAACTCACCAGCGCCGAGGTGATCGAAGCTATGGAAAACGCCGACGTGCCTGTTGGTGCCATATTCAGTATCGCTGACGCCTTTGAGGACCCACACTATCGGGCTCGCGGCATGTTCGAGGAAGTACGGGTACCGAATCGAGAGGATGCCTTAGCAATTCCGGCAATCTTACCCAAGCTCCTGGGCACCCCGGGCAGCACCGAATGGCCCGGCGGCGAGGTGGGTAGTCATACCGACGAGCTACTCGCGGCGCTCGGCCTGTCGCCCCAGCGGGTCGAAACCTTACGGGCACAAGGGATTGTCTAAAAGACTCATCACCATGCTCCTTAGGTGAAAAGACGTCCGCATAAACTGGAGGAAAATCACATGAGCGACACCATCGACACCGGCACCCAAGAGCTGCTGTGCAGTATCGACCAGCGCGTGGCCACCATCACTTTAAACCGGCCTGACAAACGCAACGCGCTATCGGATAACCTCACGCCCGCACTGCGCCAAACCCTGCTCGACCTAGAAACTAACAACGACGTTGGCTGTATTGTCATTACCGGCGCAGGTAATGCGTTTTGTGCTGGCGGCGACATTGGCGGCATGGCCTGCAATAAAGAGCAGGATGCCGGGCCGCGGCCCACCATGCAAAATCGCATTCGTACTCTGATCCACAAGCAGGAAACCCTAAGCATGCGCCTGTTCAACCACGCCAAACCGACTATCGCCGCCCTGCCAGGCGTGGCCGCCGGTGCGGGCTTTTGTATTGCCCTGGCGTGCGACATGCGAATCGCCACTGAATCAACTTTTGTAACCACGGCCTACCGCAACATTGGTTTCTCCGGGGACTATGGCGGCAGTTGGCTTCTCAATCAGCTGGTTGGGCCGGCAAAAACCAAGGAACTGTTTTTCACCGGACGCCGCGTCCAGGCAGACGAAGCTTTAGCCCTTAGCATTTTTAATCAGGTGGTGGCGGATGAAGACTTCGCCAGCGCTGTTAGCGACTTAGCCCGCCAAATCGCTGCAGGCCCTCCCATTGCCATCGGCTACATGAAAGAGAACATCAATAGCGCTATCGAAGGATCCCTGCAGGACAACCTGGCTCGTGAAGCCGACCGGTTAATTCGCTGTGCGGCCACCGACGATCACAAAGAAGCTGTCGCCGCCTTCATGGCCAAACGACCGCCGGTGTTTCATGGTCGTTAATTTCCGTCCCATAATTTAAGAAAAAGCATCATGGCGCACTGGCAAAATTGGTCCGGGCGACTGTCCAGCAAACCCGATCAGCTGGCGTTCATTTACAGCGAAGATCAAGCCGGAGCGGTAGCCAAAGCTGCCACCGCTGCCGGCCAGAGCATCAGAGCCGTGGGCTCCGGGCACTCCCACAAAGAGCTGGTAGTGGGCGGCGACATTATTGCCGACCTGCAGGCGCTAACGGGAATACTCTCGGTGGATAGCGCTAAGACCACAGCCTGGGTGGGTGGCGGATCCAAAATCCATACCCTTGGACCTGCCCTGGCCCGACACGGCCTGGCTTTGCCCAATCAAGGCGATATCGACCAGCAAAGTATCAGTGGCGCAACCGCTACCGGCACCCACGGCACCGGGGCGACGTTGCAAAACCTTAGCAGCCGAGTGGTCGGAGCCCGCATTGCCCTGGCCAGCGGCGAAGTGGTGGAATGCTCGGCAGAACAAAACCGCGAACTGTGGCAGGCCAGCCGACTGCACTTGGGCGCTTTTGGTCTCGTTACCGCCTTGGAGCTGAGCTGTGTGCCCGCCTACCGGCTACAAGAGCAAAGCTGGACCCTGCCGTTAGACCAGCTGCTTAAGGACCTAGCTACCCTGGTCGCTGAGAACCGCCACTGTGAATTCTTTTGGTACCCACAAACCGACAGCGCGAACCTCAAGGTGATTAACGTGACCGACCAGCCAGCCCAGTACCCGCTGGCTGGCGAAGGTAAACGCTGCGGCTGGAATTACGAGGTGCTGCCTAATCACCGCCCCCACCTACACACGGAAATGGAATACAGCGTCCCAGCCGAGAACGGACCTGAGTGCATGCAGGCCATTCAGCGGCTGCTCAATACTCGATTTACCGACGTGCGCTGGCCGGTGGAATATCGAACCCTTGCCGCCGACGATGTGTGGATGTCTACCGCCTATCAGCGAGATACCGTCACTATCTCGGTGCATCAAGGCGCCGACTTGCCAGATGAGGCCTACTACCGCGCTTGTGAGGAGATCTTTTTAGGCTTTGACGGGCGGCCTCACTGGGGCAAGTGCCATTACTTGAACGCATCGCAACTGGCCGCACAGCATCAGCGCTGGGAGGACTGGTGGTCTATTCGAGATCAGGTAGACCCTAACGGCACCTTTTTAAATCCTTACTTGAACAGCCTCCGGCCCTGAGGCCGTCTGCCCTTGAACCAATAAGGAAGCATCGTGTATCCAGCCTATACCTCCAAATTTCCCGAGCTGGGCTTTTATGGCCTGCCCGGACACAGCCGCACCCCCCGAGACATTTTAGGACAAGCCCAGGATGCTGAGGCCCTTGGCATTGGCAACATCATGATCTCCGAGCGCGCCGACTATAAAGAGATTTCCGCCCTCTGCGGCGCGGTAGCCGCGGTCACGGACAATCTGTACATCGGCACCTCCGGCACCAACCTCAATACCCGCCACCCGGTCATTACCGCCTCCATGGGCTCTACCCTGAACAACCTCTCCCAGGGACGATTTGCTTTGGGTTTGGCTAAGGGTGTCGGGGTGCGCTGGAAAGCCATGAATCTGGACTTCCCCACCTTTGAACGCGAAGCCGAGTTCATTGCTCTCATGCGCAAGCTTTGGCGCGGTGAGCGTGAACTCAACCATTCAAGCGCGTTGGGGAACTACCCTGCGCTGCAGCTGGCCCACTACGTCGACGAAGACATCCCGGTACTGTACGTGGGCTTTGGCCCCAAGAGCCTGCGTGAAGCCGGCAAAATGTACGACGGTGCCCACCTGCACACCTTTATGAGTGACCAGGCGCTGAGCGAGGCGGTAGCCCACTTTCGCGCCGGCGAAGCCGAGGTCGGTCGCTCAGGCGGCAAGCTCTGGTCGGTGTTCGCCACCGCCTGTGATGTCAGCGAGGAGCGATACCTGAAGCTTATTGTTGCCCGCCTGGCAACCTATCTGCAGATTCCTGGTTACGGCGAGGCCCTGGTGGGCGTTAATCAGTGGGATATGGAGACCTTAAGCGCTTTTCGACGCGCACCCATTGTGGCCAACATGCCCGGCGCCATTGATAGCGTGGCGAGCTTTGCTGAACTGGCTGAAATCGACAAGCTCATTCCGCAGCACTGGCGTCCTGCGGCTATCGGCGATGCAAAGACCTACGCCCAGCGCTGGGTTGACCAATTCAACGCTGGCGCCGATGGCATCATTATCCACGCCAGCACGCCGGAGGAGTTTGCTCCGGTGCTGGCGGAATACGAGAAAATCAGACCCACCGAATTGTTCCAGCACCGTACCAATCGGCCTGGCTAAGGGAGAAAATTCTGGCTGAGACAAGTCAGCAGCAGGCGGTAACTCAAAACAGCTGCAACAACCCGCTGGGCGCATCTACCCAGCGGTCATAGCCTACGGATTGAAATTCTTCCTCATTACCGTAGCCATAAAGCGCGCCAACAAACCCCATACCGTTGTTTTTTGCACCAACGGCATCGTGACGTCGATCCCCCACCATGGTGGCGCTGGATCCGCTGAGGCCCGTCTCTTTTAGCGCATACCGAAGCAGCTCACTCTTGTCCTGTAGCGAGCCGTCTAACCCAGAGCCAAAGGTGCGCTGGAAGTAACCGTCCAACTCAAAGTGCTGCAGAATTTGATCCACAAACACCAGCGGCTTGCTGGACGCCACGTACAGCGAGTATTTCTCCGCCAACCCGGCGAGCACATCAGGAATGCCCGAATAAACACGATTTTCGAATAAGCCAACGCTGCTGAAACGCTGGCGGTACAGGGCCACGCCTTCCGCAGCCCGCTGGGGACTGACCAGTTCACTGAAGTTGTCCGACAACGGGGGGCCAATACACCAGGTGAGCTCGTCTTTCGTGGGCACGGGCTCGCCCATGTGGCGAAGGGCGTGTTGT
The DNA here is from genome assembly GCA_964635835.1 of uncultured Pseudomonadales bacterium. Lineage (GTDB taxonomy): Bacteria > Pseudomonadota > Gammaproteobacteria > Pseudomonadales > Azotimanducaceae > UBA4421. The sequence goes on along the minus strand of CAZWQK010000085.1, from coordinate 1,264 downwards.
ATGCAGCCGGTAATGCCCTCCTTGGGATCTGTCAGGGTGCCATCCAGGTCAAAGAAAATTGCCTGGATGCCGTTGAAACTTTGCATGCTTGTTCCCGTTCCGTGCATGGCACTATGATGATTTAAACCAAAAAGGACGCAGTTTAGTGGCCATATCTCCAGATTTTCCGAACATTAGCAACCGCCGCATTAAAACCAACGGCATCGAGTTAAACATCGCCGAACAAGGCGATCCCACCGCACCCTTGATCATTATGTGCCACGGCTTCCCAGAGTCTTGGTACTCCTGGCGGCACCAGTTCGCACCGCTGGCTGCTGCAGGCTATCACGTCGTCGCCCCGGACATGCGCGGCTATGGAGATTCCGACAAACCCGGCGATATCAGTGCCTACAACCAGTTCCAGGTCGTCAACGACATCAAGGGACTGGTCCCAGCACTTGGCTATGAGACCGCTATTGTTCTCGGCCACGACTGGGGTGGCCCCACTGCCTGGGCCTGCGCCCTTTGGTATCCCGAAGTCTTTACCGCCGTCGGCGTGCTGTCGGTACCCTTTAGCGCCCGGGCCGACGCGCCGCCACTGGATACCATGAAGGCCTTTTTTGCAGGCCAATTCTTTTATCAGCTTTACTTTCAACAGCCAGGCGTAGCCGAGGCAGAGTTTGAAAAGAATGTGCGCACTGGTCTGAGAAAGTTCTACCACCTGCTCGCCGGGGAAGGCGACCTGCGGCTCTTGGCAGAGAAGTCCGAGCACGACGACATGCTGAGCAATCTGCCGGACCCTGACCAAATGGGGCCATGGCTGTCAGATTCTGACCTGGATTTTTATGTAAACGAGTTTACCCGCAGCGGTTTTTTTGGACCGCTAAATTACTACCGCAACCACAACCTCACCTGGGAACTCAGCGCAAATAAACCCACGGAAATTCATCAGCCCGCCCTCTTCGTTGCCGGAGAGCGTGATGGCGTGATTGTCATGGCTGGGCCCGCGCTGGAGAGCATGCCCAGCTTTGTCAAAGATCTTCGCACCAATGTGCTGCTGCCCGACGTGGGACACTGGACCCAGCAAGAAGCACCGGACGCGGTAAACCAACACCTGCTGGACTGGCTGCAGGGACTGAGTTGATCGCCGTGAGTCAAAGCAGCACCGGCGCCGGGGTTTTTCAGGACCTAACTGTTATCGATGTCTCCGGCAGCGTCGCCACCAGCTATGCCGCCAAGCGATGCGCCGACCATGTCGCCGAATTGGCGCGCCTGGACATTATCG
>CAZWQK010000084.1:0-7259 GCA_964635835.1 uncultured Pseudomonadales bacterium | reverse complement strand
GCTGGATGGAATCTGGATTCGGCGGAAGCGCAGTGGATTGGTCGGCGTTAAATACCTGCTTAATGTCGCTCAGCAGCGGCTCCGAAAGCTGGCCTTCAGGACCCCGGTAACCGTGATCGTGATCGTACTTCAGCAGTCCTTGGCGCAGTGCCTGTGTTGCCGCCTGTTGCTGGGCGCCGTCGATGGTGGTGTAGATTTCGTAACCACCAGTGTAAAGGTCCGGTACCAGGCCGGTAACCTGCTGTCGCGCCCACTCGGCAATGTAGGGGCTGGGCAGGTCCAGTTCTCGTGCGTAGACCCGAGCGGTGATTGGCGCCGCCACCGCGCTCTCGTATTGGTCACGACTAATGGAATTTTGCGCAAGCATGCGTCCCAATACCTGATTGCGTCGTCGCAATGCCCATTCAGGGCCGTTGATAGGGTTGCCGGCTTCCGGGCGCTGGGGCGTGCCGGCCAACATGGCGAGCTGAGCCAGGTTCAGCTCATCCAGAGACTTGCCGTAGTAGGTGATTGCCGCAGCCTCGGCACCGTAGGCGCGTTTACCGAAAGGCACCAAATTGATGTACAGCTCTAGAATTTCTTCCTTACTGAGTTCTTGCTCAATCTTGAGCGACAGCAGCATTTCTTTGAACTTGCGCAGAAAGCTGCGCTCCAAAGTGAAAGAAACATTGCGAGCCAGCTGCATGGTAATAGTGCTGGCACCGCTCAGGCGCTCGTTGCCAATGCCAGCCAGACTGGCGACCAGTTGCATGACGTCATTGACCAGGGAAATGTAGTCGATGCCGTTGTGCTGATAAAAGCGCTTATCTTCGGTGTCTAAAATGGCGTTGATGAAATCTTGGGGCACGTCTTCCAGATCGATTGGAACGAGCCGGCGCTCCCCAAACTCGCCAATCAACTCGCCATCTTTGGCATAGATTCGCAGTGGAGCTTCCAGCGTGACGTTGCGAAAAGTCGCAGCTTCGGGAATCTGCGGATCAAGATAGATGTAGGTGGCAGCAATCCCGATGACTACCGTACATAGTGACGCCAAGGAAAAAATGCTGATTACCCGTAACACCGGGTGCTTGCGCGCTGACCGCTTGGGGCTGTTCATATCGCTGGATTCTGCTGCCAGAAGGAATCGGACGTTGCGTTCACAGCATAGCAAAACGGTGCAGGTAGAACACTGACCCTACCCTCAGTGGAGGCGGGACAAAGTTCAGCAAAACGCTTACACAAAAGTAGGCTGATTGGCCTCGTTGGATGCGCACGCATTTGTCAGCATGGCGTTGGGTTAGGCACAAGGAGCCTTGAGGCGCGATGGCAAAGTTAACCACCCTCAGGGCTGAGCGATCTACCGCCCCCGGCAGCGCACAGATACTGACATCGGTGTGGCCAGTGTATAACCGCATGGTTAAAGCCTTGGCCGCAGTGCTGGCCAAGGTGCGGGCTTTGTGGCTATGGCGTGCCGCTCGCTCTGCACCAGTGCTGGGGCTCTGCGTTCGCGAAGCGAGGGTGACAGTTTGTTACATCCCTGCCTTTATGGAATCGGCGCAGTTAAGTGCCAACTTTCACGCCGCCGCTGGCGCGCCTGTGGTGCTCGGTCACATCGACGGGAATCTTACTGCGGACACGTCTGAGACTTGGCTTAGCCACGGCTGTCAGCAGTTGTTTGACCTAGACTGGGTTGCAGCCTGCCCTAAAGTTTGGCTGTGCACCGATTTGGCTCAAACGGAAAAGGTGGCTGTTGAGACTCCTGGAGCCTGGCGGCGCGCGGTGGTTTTTTCGGCAGCCCGAGAGCTGACACACTACCTGTCGACCACACTTTTGCGGCCACCGGAGGCTAATCGCACCAGCAGTTGGTTAGACCAGGCCCAAGCGCCGCTGCCTCCGCTCTTTGACTATCAATTGCAGGCCGCTGGGCGAAAGGGTTCTGACCAGGATTCCACGAGGTCGAAAACCACCGTTGCATACCTGTGGTGGGTAACAGGCGATGTGGCCCAGCAAGCTCTAGCCGCCGTCCAGCAGCAAGAGCTGTCTGTGACGGGTATGACCCCGGAGGGTGTGGCACTGCTTTGGGGGTTGCGACAGCTTTGGCAAAATTCGGCTGCAGAATCAGCTCCGGTTCAAGGGCAATGGGCGTTAGTGGAAGGTGGCGCGCGCCCCGGTGTATGGCTGTATGCCGGGTCCTGGTTTCAAGGCCGCCAAAAGCTGGATTCACTGGCGAGTCTGCAGGCTCTGAATCTGCAGACCTTGGATTCTGTGGGCCAACCACAGGTTGTGCTGTGGCTCAGTCCTGATGAGCTAGAGCAATTGCCGATCTCGGTGCTCAATGAATTCCCGTTAGTTGTCGATGCCGAATTGCAGCCTTGGTCGTCTCCGGCGGATGCCGCGACACCGACACTGGACATTGCGTCGGTTATCGCTCTGGGCGCAGCGTTACAGGGCGGTGAACAGCCTGGCGGTGACTGGAAGCAACCCAATCAACCACCAGCGGTAAATTTGCTGCCTTGGCGGGGGGCATGGCTGCAGCGGCGTCAGCGCCGGCTGGCTTATCAGCTATCGGCTCTCCTGGCGCTGTCGATGGGTCTGAGCTTGTTGTGGCTGCAGTCGGTGCAGCGGCAGGTGGATGCTAGCCGCCAGGATTTGAGCAGTGCCCAAGCCCGACATCAGCAGCATGCTCGAGTGCTGGAACAGCGGCGGGAACGGCAGGAAGCTTTGGCTTTGCGCAACGCCGGGCTAAAGCAGTTGGCCACCCATGGAACCTATGGCCAGAGCCAATTGCTTAATCTGGAAGCGCTGCTTGGGCTGATTCCCGACTGTTTTCGCGTTCACCAAACTGCTCTCGGCAGCAATACCATCACCGTGGCGGGGTTGGCCTCTGACCTGGAACGTTTGATGAAGTTACCAGCCGAGGTCTTTGCTGGGTTCAGCACAGATAAGCAGCGTTCCCTGGCAGCTTGGCCAACGCTGTTAGTGGGATCCGACGCGGCAAGTTATGCGCAAAATCTGGGCCAGCGTCAAAACTCGCTGCCCCAGCCCTTGGGTGTCAGGACCGTAACGACAGATGGGGGCAGCGGTGAGTACTTTGTGTTGCGGGTCTCTCTGGCTGCCCCGGAGCCCCTGCCGGCGGAGCGCAGCCTTGAATAGCATAGGGTCGAGGCTTATTGGTCTGTGGAGTGCGGCAGCTTCGGCCTTTGTCGTTGAGCCTGTAGTTATTCGGCTGGCAGCCTTAGCGCTACTGGCCATCGCCGCCGCCATGGTCACTTGGGTGGGCTGGGTTACGCCACTCCGCCACCAGGCCGATGCTTTTACCGCAGCGGCCCAGGAGTTGGCTCTAGCTGCCCCAAAGCAGTCAGTGGCCCCCGGTGATCCCGGTGATGTACAGGACTCGCCCTCACCCCCGCAGCTGCAACAAGTATTGCACCAATATCCTCGTTGGCAATCAGACCAGTTTTGGCTTCAACGCTTGGTAAATCTGGCCAACGACTTTGGGGTGTCTACCCTGGCGCTAAAGTTTTCGGGCATGCGCCGGGAAGAAGCGGCGGCGGTTGCTATCACCAGCGTCCAGGAGGATAAAAATCACCCGCATGGGCGCTTTGAACAGCGCGGCTATCAATGGCGGCTGCAAGGATCAGCCGCCGGGGTCAGTGCTCTGTTGGCTGCTCTTGCCTCACGCGCCTTTTGGATCGACGAACTGGTGATCTCAACAGCCGGGCCCAAGGCGGGTTCGAGTCATCCTGCTCAGACTTTTTTGGACGCTGAAGATGAAGTCGCTCCGGGCCGGATCCAGGCGCTGCTGTCTTTTCGGCAAAGCGTCCGAATCCTGTCCAGCCAGCAACAGGTTTCGGGCGATCCGGTTAAAGAACCTGTTAGACCCCTGCAGCTGGCGGGTGTGGCATTACCTGGTTTGGCAGCGGCCTTTGCACTGAAAACGACGGATTGCCTTAACGTCAAATCTGCGATTGCTGGGAATCCGGAAAGCACACGCGTGTTTGTGGATCATGAACTCGATGCCATTCGCTACGTTGGCTTGATTGAAGAGTTGGTTGACAGCGGTGCGGTGCAGCAACGCGGTATTTTCCGCAACGTCCAGGGGGATATTGTGGTTGCAGCCGACAGGGCAACAATCTCCGCTCGGGAACTTCGGCTGGCAGAGCTCAATAAGCAACGCGCGATTCTGCTGAGAAAGGACGACTCCGTCGTGGTCATGATGCTCGAGCCTTTGCTGGCTGCCACCGGTGGCACCGCAACTCTGTCCGCATCAGAGGCGCCCTATGAATAGCTGCATTGCGAAATGGGCGCAATTCACCATCACGTTGCGGCGGAGCGGGTAATGGCGCGGGGTGAGATTGTGAAGGTCCTCGGTTTGTATATGACCGCCGCCAGTCTTTGGCTTTTGGCAGCTGGGATTACTGCCGCCAGCCCAGCATCCCTGGCTGCTGCCGTAGATCCCTCCCCGGACTCTGCAGTTGATCTTCGGTTAAACCTGCAGCTTCAGGATGCTGACCTGCGGGATTTGCTCCAGCTGCTTGCGCATCAAAAAGGGATTAGCGTGTTGGTGAGCGATGAGGTATCCGGAAGCCTGTCCATTAACCTTGTGGACGTGCACTGGCGTGATGCTTGGTCCACTGTCCTGGCTGCCGGGGGGCTGGCCGAACGGGTCAGGCAGAACATACGTTATGTTGCGCCAGCAGAAACGCTGGCAGCCCGGGAAACCCAGTCTTTGAGCAGTGCCCAGACCGTTGAGCAGCTGGCCCCGCTGCAAACTGACGTGGTAAGACTGCGCTACGCGCGAGCCAATCTTCTTCTGCAGCACCTGGCCTCGGATAAAGCCGGCTTGTCAGATCGTGGGCGCGTGTTTGTGGATGAGCGATTAAATGCACTGGTGGTGCGAGACGTGCCTGCACGGCTGGAGTCCGTGCGCCGCTTGATAAACATGTTGGACGTGCCGCTATCTCAGGTAGCAATTGAGGCGCGGATCGTCACCGCCACCGACAGCCTAAATCATCAGCTCGGGATTTCGTGGCAGACGGGCTTCGGCTCCGGCACGAGCACTGATCAGGCGTTTGCAGACAGCGCTGCCAATAACGCAGATGCATCGACCAGCAATGTCGTTGCTAAAACCAGCCTACCGTTGGCAGCCCCAGCCACGACACTGACATTTGGGCTGGTGCGCTCGGGGGTTTCTGTTGATGCTGAGCTCTCATCCTTGGTGGAGGAAGGCCGCGCCAGGGTGCTGGCCAAACCCAAGATCCTCACCATTGACCAATCCTTGGCGTCTATTCAAAGCGGCGTGCAGATTCCATATCAGGAAACCAGCCGTAGCGGGGCTACTTCGACCTCGTTCAAAGACGCCGTGCTGTCCCTCCATGTGCGCCCACAAATCACGCCGGATCACAACATCTTGCTGCAGCTGAAAGTTCAGCAAGATACGGTTGGTCAGATTTTTAATGGTGTGCCATCCATCAATACCAACGAGATGCAAACCAACGTGCTGGTAGGTAATGGTCAAACCCTGGTACTTGGCGGGATTCTGCAGGAGGATGAAAACAATGCCCAACGGAAGACGCCGGTGTTGGGTGATCTGCCTTTGGTAGGACGCCTGTTTCGGCGCAAGATCTCCCGTAAGGATCAGCAGGAGTTGTTGGTGTTTATCACGCCGGCCTTAGTGCCCGGGGTTCAAGCAAGTGCCCAATCCGCTGTCCCAAAGTAGCTGCCGGTGGATTGAGTCGATGGCTTTGCTGGGCGTAAAGCATCGGCTGCGCGCAATGCCCCGGTAGTAGTGTCAATGCCCGCCGCGGCTGCATGAAAGACTCATATTCCTTCGCCCCTTCCAGCCCTTGCTTTACACTTAGCGCCATGACGGCGCAGAACATATTTTTGATTGGTTTGATGGCGGTGGGAAAGAGCACGGTGGGTCGTCAGCTGGCGGAAACGTTGCACCGCCCATTTTTTGACGCAGACCAAGAGATTGAGCGGCGCGCTGGCGCCGAAATTTCCTGGATTTTTGACGTTGAAGGGGAGGCGGGGTTCCGCGAGCGCGAAGCTTCGGTGATTGACGAACTGACGCAAAAGCAAGGCATCGTGCTGGCTACCGGCGGCGGCGCTATCCTGCGGGAAGACAACCGGCGTCACCTGGCGTCCCGGGGTTTGGTGTTTTATTTGGATAGCCCAATCGACAAACTTGTGGCGCGCACAAGGCGCGATAGTAAACGCCCATTGCTGCAGGGTGGCGACCCCGAAAAAATCCTGCGCGATCTCAAAGCGGCACGGGGGCCTCTGTATGCTGAGGTGGCCGATCACCGCGTGATAACAGATCACCGCGGGGCCGGTGCGGTAACGCGTAATATCTTACGCTTGCTTGAACAACAGAATTCTTAAGGTTCGCAATAATGACAACAATTCAGGCTGCCACCCAGCCATTGACGGCCCAAACTCTCAGCGTTGATCTTGGTGAGCGCAGCTATCCCATTCACGTGGGTGATCTGGGCGTACAGGATGCCCGACGATTAGCCGCTGTACTGACTCCCCTCGTTGGCGGGCAGCAGGTGGCGATCATCACGAACGAAACCGTAGCGCCCCTGTATCTGCAGCCCGTGTTGGATGCGCTTGGACAACGACAGGTTGACGTGTATCAGTTGCCAGACGGCGAGGCCTACAAGACCCTTGCAAGCTATGAGGCTGTGACGACGTTTTTACTTAACGCCAAACACAATCGCAGCACCTGCCTCATTGCCCTGGGTGGTGGCGTGGTCGGGGACCTTTGTGGCTTTGTGGCTGCCACATTCCAGCGGGGTGTAGATTTCATTCAAATACCCACCACGTTGCTGGCTCAGGTGGACTCGTCAGTGGGCGGTAAAACCGCGGTCAACCACCCGGCTGGCAAGAACATGATTGGCGCTTTTTACCAGCCCAAGGCGGTGTTGGCCGATACGTCGGTGCTGGCAACCTTACCGCCTCGGGAGTACGCGGCTGGCCTTGCCGAGGTGGTTAAGTATGGGGTTATCGACGACGCCGAGTTTTTTGTGTGGTTGGAAGACAATGTCGAAGGTTTGCTCGCCCGCTCACCCCAAGTTCTGCAGCAGGTGATTTTGCGCTCCTGCACCAGCAAGGCAAAAGTGGTCAGCGAGGATGAACGCGAATCTGGCCGGCGCGCCATTTTGAATTACGGTCATACCTTTGGTCACGCAATTGAAAAGGTGGCCGGTTACGGGCAGTGGCTGCACGGCGAAGCGGTGGCCATTGGTATGGTGATGGCTGCGCACTTGTCGATT
>CAZWQK010000083.1:0-7261 GCA_964635835.1 uncultured Pseudomonadales bacterium | reverse complement strand
AACCAGATGAAATCCCAAAAAACCACGGTGCCGGAAAAAATGATCCAGGCCATGGCGACAGTGGCTATGGCATTCAGAATTTGAGCAAAGACGATCAGGCTTCGCTTGGGTAATCGATCCGCCAACACGCCGCCATAAAGGGAAAACAAAACCGACGGCAGCATGAAAGACAAGGTGACCCAGGCCAGATCCATGGCCGAGGCGGTGAGGTCATAAACAAACCACCCGCGCGCGATGATCTGCATATTCATCGCAAAGGAAGACCCTAAACTTCCCAGCCACAGCCAGCGAAAATTCGGCACCGCCAACACAGAGTAGATGTCTCGACTAGCCATCGTTGCCAACTTCCTCGAATACAGTCCCCCACTATAACCTATGCCGCAGTACCCACCGCACCGGCCAGCCCTGGCGATTAATTTGATTCATGTCGCTGCTGTCGAAGATTCGCAGACAATTCTTCGACGTCCCACTATACTGGCGTCTTTATCGCAACGAAGACCTCAGTATGCCCACCGCATCGCCGTTCGCTGAGCCTAGGCCTTGGCTGGTCGCCATCACGCTATGCGCTGTCGGGGTTTGCACCCATCTGCTACCCCACCCAGCGGGGATGTCTTCCATAGGTGCCATTGGTCTACTGGCAGCAGCCTACCTGCCGCGACATTTAATACCCCTACCCGTCATTGCCAGCGCAGCTGCCGCTGACGCGCTAATCGGTGCCTATTCCATCGCAGCCATGGCACTGGTTTACCTTGGTCACATCGCCTGTGCCGTCGGTGTTGCGCCATTGCTGCGCAAAATCGGCACACTCCAGGTGAGTAGCGCAGCCATAGTCAGCGCGATTATTTTTTATCTGGTCAGCAATGCAGCGCCCATGGTGATGAAGTTTTACCCGAACACCCTAGCTGGCTGGCTTTCTTGCTACGCCGCCGGCATTCCATTTTTGCTGCGCAGCATCGCCGCTAACCTGATCTTTAGCGTCGTTGCCTTCGGCAGCATCCGCGGCTTATGGTTTGTGCTGCGGCGTTGGGCGCCCATGCCCAATTGACACCCATTGTGTAAAAGGAGAGAGACATGCAGGACATGAATTACGACGGGCTTGGCATCACCATTGAAAACTATGTCGCGGTGGTTGAAATTCAACGAGGCCCCAACAACTTTTTCGATGCCCAATTGATTAGCGACCTGGCCGACGCTTTCGGCCAGTTCGAGGCCAGCGATGAGGTTCGCGCTGTAGTCCTATGCAGCGAGGGCAAGCATTTCTGCGCCGGCAATAACTTTAGTCGTCCTGGGGACAGCGAGGCCCGGGCCAAGCGAAAAGCCAGCGATGGCAATCCCCTCTACACCGAAGCGGTGCGCTTGTTCGACACCAACATTCCCGTGATCGCCGCGGTTCAAGGTGCTGCCGTGGGCGGGGGCTTTGGCTTGGCAGTGATGCCGGATTTTCGGGTGGTCAGCCCGGAGACGCGTTTGACCGCCAATTTCGTGAAGCTCGGGTTCCACCCTGGCTTTGGTTTGACCCACACCGTAGCCCGACTGGTTGGCCAGCAAAAAGCCCACATGCTCTTTCTCACCGGGCGGCGCATTACCGGCACCGAAGCCTATGAGATGGGGCTTGCCGACGTCCTGACCGACAAAGACAACTTGCGCGCCGAAGCCATTAAGCTCGCCGCTGAGATTGCCGAAAACGCACCCTTGGCGGTAGCTTCGGTAAGGGCGACCATGCGAGCGGGCCTGGCGGATGCGGTCAAAACTCAAACCGACCATGAGTTTTTAGAGCAGCACCGGCTGCAGCAAACTGCTGACTTCCAAGAAGGTCTCAAGGCCGTAGCCGAACGCCGCCCAGGTAACTTTACTGGGCAGTAGCCGCTGCCTTTGCGCGCCGGGCATCCAGCTCGGTGCGAATCACCTGGTAGGCTGCTTCGTCCAGCTTGAACCGGCTGAATAAAACCGCGCCGATGGTGTAGCACACCAAGGGGAACAACCCGTAGAGGCTCACCATGGCCAGCTTCACCTGCATGGTTTGATCTTGATTGGGAACAAAACCCGCAAAATCCAGCACAAAGCCCGTGAGCAGCAACATCACGCCCAAGGCGCTCTTATATACAAAGTTCCAGGCAGCAAAGTACGAACCTTCCTTGCGCTCGCCGGTTTGATATTCATCAAAGTCGATGACATCCCCCTGCACTGACGGGCCCAAGGTGCCACCGCAACCGTTGGCCAGGCCCGCAAAAAACGCGAGCACAATAATGACCGCTAAGCGCTGATCCAACGTTTGTAAAAACGGTAGGACAAACATGCCGCCAAAGGACACCCCCGTCATAACCATCCCCGCCATCCAGACCCGAATTTTGCCAAAGCGTTTGGATAGCGGAATCCACATGGGCACAAATAATGATGACGGAATCATGTAGGCCAAAATAATCAGCGGCGCCATGGCCGGTGCTCCCACCACATATTGGGAGATGTACAAGGTCAGCGCGGCGATGGCGGCGCTGCCGACATTCTCGATAAACGTTACTGTGATCAACAACCGAGCATGGGGGTTCCCCCAAATGTCTTTGAAGGCTTGTACCGGCCCACCTTGCTGCCGGTTTTGAAATTCTGGCCGCTCGCGCAGCACCACTACCGCGTACACCACCAAAACCACCATGATGGCGATGGCCACAAACGCCAGGTCCCTAGCCAAGAGCCGCACATTGCCCCCGGGGGCAAACTCCTCGTTAATGAGTAGATACATGGCCCCCAAAGACAAAATTGAGCCGAGAATGTAGAAAATATGGCGCACGCCGAATAAACGACTGCGTTCGTGATAGTCGGCAGACAATTCCGCACCCAGCGCCATATGCGGAACAAAGAATAGGGTCATAGCCGAATAAAATCCGATAATGGCAACGGTCATCCACAGCGTCAGATCCGCGCCTTGCATGTCAAAAGGTGGCGCAAACACGGCGTAAAAACCCAGGGATATCGGTAGAGCGCTTGCCAAGATCCAGGTGCGGCGGCGACCTAGCCGAAAGCTCGTGCGATCGCTAAGGTAGCCTGCTAACGGATCTGATATGGCGTCCCAAATCCGCGACAGACTGAATATCGCGCCCATTACCGCAGGCGCGATGAGCAGCACATCCGTTGAAAACTTCATAACATAGAGGCTGAGAATCAGGTACATGTACCCTGCACCAATGGCCGGTGCACCAAAGGCTAGCGTAGTCGACCACGAAACTTTATCGTTTGAACCGCTCATGAAAACCGCCTGTTTGATGGGGATTAGTGTGGCCGCCCGGTACCGGGCCTAGGCATTCTTGATGGTCAATCCACCATCAACGGGGAGCGCTACGCCGGTCATAAAGCTTGCCGACGGCAAACAAAAATTCAGCGTGCCGTGGGCAACCTCTTCGGGTTCTGCATAGCGCTTTAATGCCACGCGGCGGCGGGCATAAATCTGTTTTCGCTCATCGGGAATGGCCGCGGTCATGCCCGTTTTGATCGGGCCAGGGCAAATGCAGTTAACGGTAATGCCCTCTCCACCGAGCTCTACAGCAAGGGATCGGGTCAGCCCGATCACCCCATGTTTGGCGGCGGTATAGGGGCTGCCGCCCTTGGTTGCTCCAAGACCTTCGGTAGAGGCGATATTCACAATGCGAGGATTGGCTGATTGCCGCAAAAAAGGCAGGGCCGTGCGAATTGTGCGCTGCTGGGCGGTTAGCAAAACGCTCAAAGATTGATCCCAAGCTTGGTCGTAACCATCGCGATCAATGGGTGCCGGAATGGAAATGCCGGCATTATTGATAAGCAAAGCAATGCCCCCAAACTGCTGAGCGATGTCTGCAAAAACCCGCGCAATGGCATCGCCGTCGGCGAGATCCAATGCCCATTCTTGGGCAATCTTGCCCGCCGCATTTATTTCTTCAACGACTTGGGAGACCGTGGTTTCGTTAATATCCAGTGCGGCTACCTTGGCCCCTTGGTCAGCGAAGAGTCTGGCGGTTGCCGCACCCATGCCACTTCCAGCCCCGGTAACAATCGCCACCAACCCCTCGATGGATCGGCTCAACTGAGTCAGCGACATATCCTTTCCCCATGTTGTCTTTGGTTGGCTGAACCCGCCGGGATAAGCCGCCGGGCACCCCCCATTATTGTTATTCAGCGCGTAGTGAGTTTCGCGTTTTTGTTGCCGCTATTTTATCTCGCGGTTTTTGCTTTGCACGCGCACCTGAAGCAAGCCCAGTGCCTTCCGCGATTTCGTCTACCAAGGATGCAGGACTACCGGCATGGTTGCATAGCCGCGCACAAAGCTGGACTGTACCCGCTCGACCTCGCCAACAACCTCAACGAAGCGGAAACGCTGGAGGATCTCTTCCCAGAGCACCCGCAGCTGCATTTCGGCCAGGCGATTACCCATACAGCGATGCAGCCCGAACCCGAAGGACAAGTGGTGCCGCGCGTTGGGCCGATCTATCCAGAAACGATTGGGTTCGGGAATCACGCGCTGATCGCGGTTGCCAGAGACATACCACATGGCAACTTTATCCCCCACGCGCATTTGCTGCCCTCGGAATTCCAGATCCCGCGTCACCGTTCGGCGCATGAAGGCAAGGGGTGTCTGCCAGCGAATAATTTCCGACACCATGTTAGGCACCAGCGAGGGGTTGGCTCGCAGCTTGTCGTATTCCTCCGGGTTTTGGTTCAGCGCCAACACGCCGCCGGAGATGGAATTACGCGTGGTGTCATTGCCGCCCACAATAAGCAGGATCAGATTGCCCAGAAACTCCATGGGCGGCATGTTTTGGGTATCTTTGCCGTGAGCGAGCATGGACAGCAAATCAATTTTCGGCGGCTCGTTGCTGCGCTTTTCGCGCAATGAGGTGAAGTATTCCAGGCACTCCAATAGAGCTTCGCGCCGCTTCGCCTCCGGCGTAGGCCCCCCAGACAGTTCCCCGGACGTGGCCATGTCCGACCAATAGGTCAGCTTGTATCGATCCTCGAAGGGGAAATCGAAAATTGTGGCCAGCATTTGCGTGGTCAGCTCGATAGATACCAGATCCACCCAATTAGAGGTTTCGCCCACGGGCAGAGAATCCAGAATAGTCGCGGCACGCTGCCGAATCAGCGATTCCATCTTTTGCAGATTCATTGGTGCCACCACGCCCTGCGCCGTGTGGCGCTGCTTGTCATGCTTGGGCGGATCCATGCTGATGAAGTTTGGCGTCGTAAAATCTTCCGCACGGTCCGTCAGCGTAATGCCCAGATCGGACGAAAAGTCCTGCCAGTTTTTTCGATTTCCATGATGTCGGCAAAACGGGTAATAGACCAATTCGGACCAAACATACTGTCCTTACAGTAGTGAACTGGCGCCTCATCGCGCATCCTCGCGAAAAAATCCCAGTGTTGATTGCTTTGCATCAGTGCCGCTCTGCTAACGTCAAAATCTTCGATTGGCGTGGCTTTGGCGTCAAATTCCTCTGTGACAATGGCTTCTGACATGTCGTTTCCTCCTTTCCTGCGTTCCTCGAAAAAACATATACCGACCGGGAAAGATGCGCGAGTAAACAAAAATCGATTTTTGTTCGTGTTGCGCGATCAAGCACATTACTCTTGACCCTTTCAAAGCCCAGTAGCAACCCATGCAGCACCTCGTTTTTGACAATGCGTTTACCAATGAGCTTCCGGGCGACCCGCAAGTCGGCAGCGCGCGCCGGCAAATCCGCAATGCGCTGTATTCGCGGGTAGAGCCGACGCCAGTTCGGGCACCCTACCTGGTGCACGCATCGGCGTCGGTGGCAAACCAACTGGGGCTTTCGCTGGCCCAGTGTCACAGCGACGACTTTTTGCAAACCTTCGCGGGCAACCAGCTCCTACCGGGGATGGACCCTCACGCCACCTGTTACGGCGGCCATCAATTCGGCAACTGGGCCGGCCAACTGGGAGACGGTCGTGCGATTAATCTCGGCGAGATTAAAACCGCCAGCGGCCATTTGATGCTGCAGCTCAAAGGCGCTGGCGAAACCCCTTACTCCCGCACCGCCGATGGGCTGGCGGTACTGCGCTCGTCCCTGCGCGAGTACCTGTGTTCCGAGGCCATGTATCACCTTGGAGTACCCACGACTCGGGCTCTGTCCCTCATTGGTACTGGCGAACGGGTGATGCGCGACATGCTTTACGACGGCCACCCGGCGCTGGAGCCAGGAGCCGTGGTCTGTCGAGTTAGCTCCTCTTTTGTGCGCTTTGGGCACTTCCAAATGCTTACCGCCCGGCAGGAAACTGACCTATTGGCCACCTTCACCGATTTTGTTATTCGACGCGAATTTCCAGCTATCGCTGCCGACCACCAAGACCCCAAGAGTCGCTACCTGGCCTTCTTTGACGAGGTACGCCAGCGCACTGCCAAGCTGATGGTGCATTGGATGCGCGTGGGGTTTGTTCATGGCGTTATGAATACCGACAATCTGTCCATTCTCGGTGAGACCATCGATTACGGGCCCTATGGCTGGCTTGAAGGCTATGACCCAGATTGGACCCCCAATACTACCGACGCCGGCCAGCGCCGCTATCGCTACGGCCAGCAGCCTGCGGTTGCCCAGTGGAATCTGTTGCAGCTCGCCAACGCGCTGTATCCGTTAATCGAAGAGACCAAGCCACTTGAGGAGATTCTTGGCAAATACGCCGTTACCTATGAGCAGCAGTGGAGGCAAATGATGGCCCACAAACTGGGATTGACGGAATTTGCTGAAGACCTGACCAACCGGCTGCTGCATTTGCTGACCGAGACCGAAACCGATATGACGTTATTTTTCAGGCAGCTGGCTGCGGTGAAAGATGCGGAAACCGATGCTGACCTGCTGCGAGACGCCTACTACACACCCGAGCAGATCTCCCAAGACACCCATCAACAAACTCGGCAGTGGCTCACTGACTATCTCAACTTAGCTGCCCGGCAAGGGCGCAACCACCAGCAGCGGGCCGAGGTCATGAATGCGGTCAATCCGCTATATGTACCGCGCAACTACCTCGCCCAGCTCGCCATTGACGATGCTGAGGGTGGGGACTTTGAGCGCCTAAACCAATGGATGCAGGTGCTTGAACGACCATATCAGAGGCAAGAGGGAATGGAGGATTTTGCCGCTAAACGACCAGAATGGGCGCGCAACCGCAGCGGCTGTTCGATGCTGTCGTGTAGTTCCTGACTGCCGAACATGGGAAAGGCATTGCAGGTCGGGCTCGTAGGTCGGGCTCGTAGGTCGGGCTTTAGCCCGACAAGAAGATC
>CAZWQK010000082.1:0-7312 GCA_964635835.1 uncultured Pseudomonadales bacterium | reverse complement strand
TAACAGTCGCCACCCAGTTTTGTCAGCTTGGCCGGACGGCTCAGCTGAGCAAACTGCTTTTGTTCTGCCACGCTCAGCCAACTGATACCCGTGGTGGACAGGCTCGCTTCCGCCACGCGCTGGCAAGCACTGGTATGAAGCTGAATCGATTGCTGGCCACGCTCCAACCACGCGCTTTCACCGTCGCCGCAAAAAAGCTCATCGGTATACGGCTGATACATAACGCCCACCACAGGCTGCTGCCCGTCAAACAGGGCCAGCAAAACTCCCCAGTGCAACATGCCCGTCATGAAGGCCCGGGTGCCATCAATTGGATCAATTACCCAGGTAAGGCCGTTGCCCGGTTTCAGCCCGTACTCTTCGCCAAAAATTCCGTGCTCCGGGTAGGTGCTCTCAATGACTTCCCGGATCACTCTTTCCCCAGCCTGATCCGCTACGGTTACCGGATCAAACCCTCGATCGGCCAACTTGTTGGTGACCTGCAGCGAGGATCGAAAGTGCGGCAGGATGGCTGCCCCTGCGGATCGGGCCGCCTGCCTGGCAAAAGACAAATACTCTTGGCGCTGGACTGGCGACAAGGTAACGGCGCTGCTGAATTCGAGGTTAGCGGGCATGGGCTTCTCCTAAATCAGCGCCCATGGTACTCAGCCAGGCAGCGGACTACGAGACCTGCCCCATGCCCACGGGCAAAAATGCCTAGCCGTTGGGGCGACGGATGGGGCGTGCACTGAGAGGAAATCTCATTGGGGTCAAAGAAGATTTCATCAAATTTCAACGCGTCAACGTGCGATACTCTTGGCAATGCCCCATCACGATTTAACCCAAGGCCAGGTGCCCTCGTCGCTGGCGAGATTGACCGCGCCCATGATGATGGGAGTTTCCTCCAGCATTCTGGTGCAGATGCTCGAAATGGGCTTTATCGGTCAACTTAGCACCGCCCACGTAGCAGCAATTACCTTCACCTTTCCATTGGTTATGGTACTGACCAGCATCGCGCTGGGGATCAGTATTGGCACCTCCTCGGTGATCGCTCGCAGTGTTGGCACCCGCCAGAAGGCTCACCAGGATGACGCGGCCAACACCAGGGAAACAAGCGGCACATACGGATACACCGATGATGTGGCGCTGCTGGGTACCCACAGCCTGATTCTTGTTATTGGCGTCATGCTCGTGCTTTCTGCTCTGAGCTGGCTGGCCATCGACCCACTCTTTATCGCTCTTGGCGCGAAACCCCAACTGCTGCCGCTGATCCACTCGTACTTAGATATTTATTTACCTGGAACCGTATTTTTTACCGCCAACATGGTTTGCGGCAGCATCATGCGCGCCAACGGCAGCGCCAATATTCCCGGCGCGATAATGACCATCAGCGCCATCGTTAACTTGATCCTGGACCCAATCTTCATTTTCGGCTGGTTTGGTTTCCCGGCCATGGAGCTAGCAGGAGCCGCGACCGCCATAACCCTCACCCGCTTTGGCACCCTAGCGGTCTCATTGTGGTTCGTTGCCGGCGGCGACATGGTTTTGCAAGAGCGCTTTTTTACCGGCTGGCTCGCCTCAGCCAAGCGTATTCTGCATGTGGGTATCCCTGCCATGGCAACGAACCTGATTGGCCCTATCACCGCTGCCTACATCACCTACTTAATTGCCGATTACAGTGAAGCTGCTGTGGCGGGATTCGGCGTCGCCAATCGAATTGAAGCCGTTGCCGCCATGCTCATGTTCGCCCTGTCAGGCTCTATTGGCCCATTTGTTGGCCAAAATTGGGGCGCTCACATGGTCGATCGCGTGCGCGAAGGCGTTAAGGTCAGCTATCAATTTTGCCTGGTCTGGGGCGTTCTCATCGCTTTACCGCTGTTATTTTTTGGCAGCCACATTGCGGCGTTAATCGATTCCTCGGAACCGGTTATTGCAGTCGCCGCCACCTACCTTGCCTTGGTGCCGCTGAGCTACGGGCTGTGGGGCGTTTTAATGATGGCATCTGCATCCTTCAATGCCCTGGGCAAACCGCTGCCCAGCACTGCGCTTTCCTTCGGCCGCATGATCGTGGTTTACATTCCCCTAGCCACCTTACTCAATAGCGTGTTCGGCTACGTAGGCATCTTCGTCGCGACGGCTCTGAGCAATGCTCTGTTTGGCATTCTCGGCTGGCGCTGGTTTTCCAGACGCCTGCGGCTCATGACAAGTCAACTTAACAACCCAGCAGTACCCAGAGGAGCTTGACCTCATGATCCAGCGTCGTCTCATTACACTATCTAGCCTCATCGTGATCACGGCCCTGGCGCTGGCCCTTATGCCCGCTGTCATCGTTGTCGCTGTAATCCTGAGCTTTGCACCCAAATACCGGACCACCCCCCAGACGCTGACGTTTATGTACGGTTTTTTAGCCCACGAGTGGGCCGGGCTGGCTCGTTTTCTCTGGGCGGTAGTTCGCTATCCCAAAAGCCAGCGTATTGAACGCTATCGAGAAATTCAGTTTTGGTGGGCCCAGCGCCTGTTCGACATGGGTAAGCGGCTGTATCGACTGGAAATCGAAATCTCCGGGGAGGAGGCGCTGCAGGGCAACTGTGCGCTGGTTCTGTGCCGACACTCCAGTATGGGTGACACCGTTCTGCCGCTGTTATTCTTCGGCAAGGCCCGTCAAGAAGGTTTACGTTATGTGCTCAAGCAAGAGCTACGTTACCTACCTTGTCTGGACATTGGCGGTCATGGTTTACCCAACGTCTTTGTTGACCGATCCGGTACCGACTCTGCTAAGGCCGTGGGCGAGGTCAGCGATCTCATCGCCACCGCTGGCAGCGACGAATCGGTGTTGATTTACCCCGAAGGCACTCGCTTTACTCGCAAAAAACACCAGGCGCTGCGCCAGAAATACCCCAACCTCTCGCCCCAACTCGACCGTTGGCCAGGCCTGCTGCCGCCACGACTGGGCGGGGTCTTGGGTATGCTTGAGGCCAACCCTGGCAAAGATTTGGTGTTTCTCGCCCATGCGGGATTTGAGGGCTCCGCGGATATCCACGACCTGCTCGGCGGCGGCTGGTTGGGTCAGCGCGTCAAACTGCATTTTTGGCGCATACCCTTCGATCAGCTGCCAACGGAAAATGTGCAGGAATTCCTCTTCGCCGAATGGGACAAAATGCAGGCAACCGTGGACCGAATGCTGGCGGATCTCGGTGATAGCGCCACAGCAAACAACCCGGGCTAGACGCCGGTTCATTATGGCGCGTTTGCTGCCGTTACCTTAGCGCAGTGCGCTTCGATTTTGCCCAGCAATCGGTCGGACAGCGTTTGCAGCTGAGCCAAAGACTGACTGGGGGGTGGCAGCTGTGCCTGACAGGACTCCTCTAGCGCTTTGCACAGATGCTGCAGCTCAGTGAAACCGTACCCGGCGTATATACCAAATAACGTATGCAGCTCAGCTGATGCGCCCTGTAAATCCTTTGCCATCAGCGCTTTATCCAGGGCCGACATGCGCTGCTGCACGTCTTCAGCAAACACCATAAGCGCGTCGGCAAAAGCCTGCTCACCCATAAGTGATCGCAACTCCTGAATCTTTTCCCCGGGCAGCGAGATCACAGCGTCTTCACCATCTAACCACATACTCACGCGGCTTAGCAGCGCGGTGTAATTGACCGGCTTCGTCATGAAATCATTCATGCCTGCGTCGCGGCAAAGTCTTTCATCCTCGATAAAAGCCTTCGCCGTCAGCGCAATAATCGGCGTAGTGTAGCCTTTGTTGCGGATCCACCTTGCAGCTTCGAGACCATCCATGCCCGGCATTTGCACATCCATAAGAATCAGGCCGTAGGCACTATCACCTCGTCCTTTCTTGCTCACCCAGGAACACGCCTCTATTCCATTGTTGGCAATGTCTACCTCGTAGCCATTGCGCTCCAGCATAGCTTGGACCACCAGTTGATTTGGCTTGCTGTCTTCAACGACGAGAACGCGGCGACTGGTGTCGCCCCGAGCCAAATGGTATTCCGGTCCGTCCTCGGGCTCGGGTTTACTGGCTATCACCAGGGGCAGCGAGAGAACAAACTTACTGCCCTGTTTCGGCGTCGATGTGACCGTCAAGGTTCCCTGCATCAGCTCAGCTAGCTGCTTACTGATGGAAAGCCCTAAACCACTGCCAACGTATTTACGGCTATCTGAGTCATCCACTTGGACAAAAGGATCGAAAACGCGACTTAACTGGGAGCCAGTCATACCAATGCCGGTGTCCTCCACCACAATACGAAAAGCCGGTTTAGCGTCGGTATCAGGGTCTCGCTCTAAAGAAAGATCGATTCGGCCCCGCTCAGTAAACTTAACGGCATTGCTGACCAGATTAGTTAAGATTTGACCCACTTTTTGCCGATCCCCGAGTAACCAAAGGTCATCGTGCTCATGTAAGTCCATGCGCATGGACACATTTTCGGCGCTGAGGTTTGGTTCGTAGAGATCGAACACCTCCTGTATCAGGTGCGCAGGGGCAAAGGGTTCCTGCGCCCCAGACATTTCTCCTGATTCGATTTTTGAATAATCGAGAACATTGGTCAGCAGGCCCATTAATCGCTTTCCAGCGCTTTCCGCGGTAGCCAATAATTCGGCTTGGTGGGGATCCCTTTCATCAGCCTGCACAAGACTCAAAATGCCCAGCAAGGCGTTTAGCGGCGTGCGTATTTCATGGCTCATAGCCGCCAAAAAGCGGCTTTTACTGACGCTTGCTGAATCTGCTGCATTCTTTGCTTTGCGCAATTCCTGGGCCATGGCGTGCCAGGTTCGCAGATCTCGGAGCTCGCCAGCAAAGTAGACCCCGTGTTCGGTAGGAAGCGCGCTCACCATCAGCTCTACCGGAATTTCGTGGCCATTCTTATGCAGCACGTTAAATTCCAGGCGACGATTGACAACCTTTGATTCTCTGTTTGCCAGGAAGCGTTTGACCATGGCGTGATGGGCCACGCGATCGCGCTCGGGCAGAATCAACTCTGCCATCGAAGCACCGATCATCTCGTCGCGATCGTATCCCAGTAAAATCTCCGAGGCCGGATTGTAGTCAACGATGTAGCCGCTTTCGTTAGAGATAATTTTCGCGATGAGACTGTGCTCAACAAGCAGCGCTTCAAGCCCTACAGGTTTCGCGTGCTGCTCTAGCAAGTTCTCGTCTTCGGGCTGAGAAAAGCGCAGCAGCACGGCAAGTTTTCCTCCTGGTCTTGCGAGGGTCGCGACGCTCACTACCAGCACCCTACCTTGATGGGACACTCGAGACAGAGGCTCAAGCATTTCAAAATTACCACTGGCGCCCTGGCTTGGCCGACTCAAAACACCTTTGGCTATTTGTTCCAGGGCAGCCAAATCAGGGCAATGGGATATCAGCTTATCAAGGGGGTCGCCAATCAAGTCTGTTACCGGTAACCAACGCTGGGCTAATTCACTGGCACCCAAAATTGCTAAATCGCCGCTAAGCAGCATGTACGCGGCACGGCCGTTGTCGGGTAGTTCGAGGAACCATTGCTCAGCCGCTTTTCGCTCCAGGAAACTCGTGCGCCGGACAATGGCGATGGCCAGCAATAACGTCAGAGATACAACCAGTATCCGCGACGATACTTCAGAGTTAACGCTGAGCAGGTCCAAGAGCCCTAAACCCCACAGGCCCAATCCCAGCAGCAAAGCTGCAATGCCAATAACGAGAGCCCATTTCGTGTGTATCAGTCTTTTCATTGTTCCATCGTTTATTGTTATTGAGTGTTGTTATCGCCCATTACCTGCGGCGGGAAGCAAAAAGTGCCTCAAGATGTTCGCGAGTAGCCTCTATCTGAACGCTCAGTTGCTGTAGCGCGGTTTGAGCTGCTGCGGATGGTTCGAAAACAACCTGGGGGTGCTCGGAAGTCACTCGAGAAAACGACACGTCTTCCAGAGATAAGCGAATTTGACTCAGACGTTTGGCGCATTCGGCCAGACGCTCAAAACCGAAATGCTCGGCGCTGTAACGCATCATATGAATGTTGTGATAAACGTCGTCCACATCGCCATCACCAAAGCTCATTACGGTTTGCATGCGTTCATCGAGTTCTACCAGAAACTGCTTCAGCAGCCGATCCATAGCCGCCTCCCCGAGCATGGTCTCAAGCTCTGACAGGACCTGCTCGTTAACCATGGCCTTGCTTTGAGGGTCTTCACGTTCACCCAGGAGACGATCCAAACACTGCTCAAGCGCCGTACGATCCACAGGCTTGCTTAGAAAATCGTCGAATCCGGCTTGCTTGGCGGCTTGAATTTCCTCGGGAGAATTATGTCCGGTCAGAGCAATGAGCTTGACTGACTGGGCCTCGGGCGCTGGCAATTCCCGCACCGCTTTGGCGGCGCTCAAGCCGTCCATTTCCGGCATCATCAGATCCAAAATCACAGCATCAAAAGGGCCCAAGGGGTCTGTTCGCAGCCGCACCAGCGCCTCGATACCATTAGCCGCCTCGGCCACACTGTGCCCTAAATCTTCTAGTAAGGCTCTGGTTACCAGCCGGCTTGAAGGAGAGTCGTCCACAAGCAGCAGGCTCTGGGGACGGTCGGAAAATTCTCTCTTCGCGTCGGGCTCCAGGCCTGATACCGGCTTGGTCTCAAAACTTCCGTCCGGGGCCAGTTCGGTGCTCAATGCAGACACAGGCAGCGTTGGAATGGATATATCCCAAACTGAGCCAAGGAGCGGGTCTGGCCTGACCTCACACTGTCCGTTAATGTCTCGAGCGATTGTCATGGCAAGGTTTAAACCCAGCCTCACCGTCGGATCGTCGCCCTGGACGCGGTGAGAGAGCTGGTTGGCCCAAGGTGTCAGACTAAAAAGCTGGCTGAGCTCGGCAGAACTCATCACCGTGCCGTAATTAGCGATGCTGACCTGAAGCTGGGTACCGTCACAGTGAGCGTCGACCAACACACGATTTTCATGGGTGGTGAACCAAGCAAAACGCAGTACGTAGCCCAACAGCTGAACAAGGTTAGTGGCGTCCAAACACACCTGGGTAAGAGCCAGACGCGACCCGGGATCCAGGCGCACCTCAAGGCCGACGTTTTCGCCAGCGCTCTGGGCGTTAAGCTGATGAGCAAGCCGATCCAATACCCGGCGCAAGTCAATTTGCTCAGGCCGCATTTTCAGACCGCCCCGACTCAGTGCGTCGAGGTGGGTCACAATGCTCAACATGGAAGTAAACTGATGCACACGCTCTTGGGCGTTGGTGATCAGTTCCCGGCGCCGCCGAGCGCCCACGTCCTCGTCTTGATGCGCCGCGAGATCGTGAGCAATCAGGTGAAGTGTGCCCTGCAGTTCTCCCAGGGAAGA
>CAZWQK010000081.1:0-7407 GCA_964635835.1 uncultured Pseudomonadales bacterium | reverse complement strand
TTTGATGTCAAGTTGAAGGCACTGCTGGCCCGGGTTTCAGCCTGCTAATCGCTGTATTTCCCGCAGCAGACTCTGCGCCGCATCGTGTGCCAAGGATTGGGCCATAGCCTGGCGATAACGTGGCGCGTTGCCGACCAGCAAATCCAGGGTACTGAGCAAACGTTCTCCGCTGAGCTGATCCTCTGCCACCACCTCGCTCCAGCCTTGCTGGGTGGCGAACTGCGCGTTAGCCAACTGATCGCCCCTTGACCCACCCAAGGGTAAGGGCACCAGCAGGTGTGGTTTGTTGAGGGCGACCAATTCAAACAGGGCGTTCGCACCCGCCCGCGAAATGACCAGGTCGGCGGCGGCCAGCAGATCACCCCAGCCCTCAGACACAAACTCCAGCTGCAAATACCCGGGCAGCTGCCGTGCAGAAGTTTTGCCTGCCCCGCAGACATGCACCACAAAGAAATCCTGGGTCAGCGCATGGATATGCTCAGTAATAATGCGGTTCAGTCCTTCCGCGCCCAGACTGCCGCCAGTAACCAGCAGCACGGGACGCCCACTCTCAATACCGAACTGCTGCCGGGCTTTGGCTGGATCGCCGGCCAACAAAGATTGACGCACCGGTGTGCCGGTTACCACGTGACGGCCGCGGAAACCGGTAAAGCGGGTGTCGTCAAAGCTTGTGCAGAGGGTTTTGATAAAGGGCAGGCTCAGTCGATTGGCCAGCCCCGGGGTCAGGTCTGACTCGTGAGCAACCACGGGAATACCCAGGAGCCAGGCGGCAAACACCGGCGGCAACGAGACAAAGCCACCCTTGGAAAACATGGCGCCGGGCTTGAGCCTCCACAGCAGTCTTAGCGACTCCAGCACCGCCCAGCCAATGCGAAAAATGTCCGTAACGTTTTGCCAGGAAAAATACCGGCGCAGCTTGCCCGCTGAGATGCCGTGAAAGGTAACGTCGCGCTGCCCCAGATAGCCTTGCTCCAAGCCACTGCGAGTGCCGATAAAGTGCACCTGGGTGCCCTGGGCCAGCAGCAGATCTATCACCGGCAGCGCGGGAATCACGTGCCCGGCGCTACCGCCACCGGTAATCACCACGGGCTTGCTTTGACTGTTATTAACTCCCACCGGCGTCGCCATACCCTTGGGTCTCTCTTCGTAGGTTACGGTTTTTATTCAATAGCCCAGTACCGACTTTAGCAGCGGCACCGTTAACAGCCGCTTATGTTCCAGGGTGGCCTGATCCAAGGTCGCTAAATCCGCCAGCAGGCGGTCTATGCTGCGTGGCCCCCGCCGCAACCAGTAATCCAGCACCGTCTCGCTCAGGTGATAGCCGCTTTGTTCGGCCCGTCGACGCAGCAACAGGCCCTTATCCGCATCGGACAGTGGGCGCACTCGATGATGAGCCAGCGCGCGCATGCGAGAGTTCAGATCTGCCAGTCCAAAGTCCAGCTGCCCCGCGCCCTGGGTATGCGCCACCAGCAGCCGACGCACAACCCTGCCCCCGAACGCGCCTTCCTGCAGCGCGTTGTAAACCGCCATCAACGCCTCTTCGGCGGCCTCTTCATTGCGTAAATTAACCACGTGGTCTACGGCGACGGTTGCGGACAAATCCCGGCCATCGCGCAGCCGGGCGGCGAGCCGCTGCAGGGATTGAGCAACCCTGGCCACGCCGGTGACAGCACAGTCCAGATAAGCATGCAGGTGACCGGCTTCCGCGGTGGCCAAGGCCGCGCCACGCAGCAGATGAGTTTTGCCGCACACCTGATCAGCGAAAACCCAGGCACCGGTAAATCCCGCGTCTTGCAGCGCTAGCGCCTGCATCAGCTCCAAATTGTCGCCCACAACAAAATTGCTCAGCCTTGGCTGATGCGGCACGTCGATGGGCAAAACACCTTGGCTACTCAACGATCACCTTTCTTTAATAACGCCTTGGCCCAGTCTCCGTCTTGCGTGCCCAAGCGCTGCCAGGCATGACGTCCCCAAACCAGCAGATAGTGGCTGCCAGAAGCAATGCACAGCAGGGTCAGCAACGGAAAACCCAAGTTCTGCAGCTGCGTCAACAAGTCGGCACCAAGCGGGCCAATGGGCATTTGACTGACCATCAGCAGCAGCACCACCAAAATTTGCACGGCGGTGTTGGCTTTGCTCAGCAAACTGGGGTTCACGGTGAGGTCACCAAAAATCCCCCGATAGGCCCCCACCGCCAGCAAAATCAGCACGTCACGACCCAAGATCAACACCACCAACCAGGTTGGAATTAAACCCTGCAGGGTAAACACCAGATACATGGCGGCCACCAGAAACTTGTCCGCCAGGGGATCGAGCATAGACCCGAGATCGGTTTGCCAGGAATAGCGCCGGGCCAAAAAACCGTCTAGGGCATCGGTAAAGCCGGCAAACAACATCAGCCAAAAGGCGGACATGATCTGATGGCTCCACAGCAGCCAGGCAATGGGCACCACCAGGGCGATGCGCAGCAAGCTCAAATAATTTGGCAGCGTGCTCACGAGTCGGGTCGCCACTGCAACAGGGTTTGGCTCCCGGGTGCGGTTTTGCCTCCCACCGCCTGGTCTGGGACTTGGTCTGGGAATTGCTCTGCGGCGACTTCTATGGGCGCCAAGGACGCCGGGAATTGAAAGCGGCCGTCATCCAGCAGCAGCTGCTTCAGTTGCTCAGGCCCGGCCACGGACTGCAGACCCAGAGTCAAAGCATCGCCACGCACGTCCAGCAGCGTCACCGCGTCCACAAACTCCAGGGACTGCAAATAGTTCAGCAGCTGGACATAGGCCGCCAGACCGTCCACCCCGCTGACCACCACGTCATGCTGGTTCACCGTGCCGGCAAACACCAGGTGTCGATCCAGCTGCTGCTGGGCGGCCATGTCCACACCCGTGCGAGCCACTTCGTCAAAGTCCGCGCCGCGCAAAAAACGCGAGTTCTCGGTATTGCCCGAGCGCACCAGCCACTCGCCGGTATAAAAGCGCTGGCCCAACACCTCTTGCACGCTGAACCGACCCACCAGGTATTGCGGAACCTGGTAGCGTGCGCTTGCCTGGTCCAGTACATCAGTAAATTTTCCCCACACCACCGTTGGGGTCACGAACTCCGAGTCTTGCAGATCCATGGTCGGCAGCAGCACTGGCAGGCCGCGTTGGGCGGCCGCGCGCTGCAGGAGGCTATCGAAGTCAACGGCATCTGCGTCCAAGACAGTGCGTCCCTGAGCCGTGTCCAGAACAATCCAGGCCAAGCTGGCGGGCCGTCGCGACCACCAGCTTGGCAGCGTCGCCTGCCGCGAAAGCTGTTTGATGGCTTGGGCCTGAAAGGAAAAACGAATGGCCAAGTCCGCCTGAGCGGCATCTTCCGGGGCGTTGTCGATGCGCTGCCGCCGCTGCTCGCTGACGGCGCTGGGATTAAAATACACGTACTTGCTGTAGTAGCGCTGCGGTTGCTTCAGCGCCTGCACAATCACCGGCGTGCGCGGTACGGACACCAGGCCCGTGGTGCGGGTTAACACCCGCAGCAGCGATCGTTGGGCTGCCGCCAGACGATTATTCGCTTCCTGATCCGGTATGTATTGGTCTACCTGGTACAGCCAATCGCCCAAGGTCTCTTGAGAATTTTGCGCCACCGCCCAGGGCCCAGCCAACAAACCTGACCACGCCATCAGAAGCACGGGCAGCGCTTTCCAGAGGCATCGGGGGCGACTAACAAAAATGGGCATGGCGCGTAACGAAAAAATCCAAGACCGCAGCAGTGTAGCGAAGTTCCGCCAACTTTGAGGGTTTTTGTCTGGGCAATTGTGCCCTGCAGTTGGCTTGCCAGCGGTTATGATCTTTGCCCTTGAGGATCCAACGCCACCGGGAGCGGCACATGGACATAGATCAGGGACTGGCTCAGCGAGTTCGTGAAACGTTGCTGGAGCTTGCAGACTTTGCGGACATTCACGAGCGCAAAATGTTCGGCGCGCTGATGACCCTGGTCAATGGCCATATGACCTGCGGTATCTCCGGCGCGAAACCCGGCAGTAAAATCCGCGCCGTGACTGATGCCGGTGAAACGGAAGAGTTCAGCCATGGCCTGGTGCTGCGCGTTGGCGCCAATCGCTATGAAGAAGCGCTGGCAGATCCCCACTGTCACGCCATGGATATGGCGGGCAGAACCATGACTGGCTTTGTTTACGTCGCGCCATCGGGATTAGAGGAAGATGCCGACCTGCGCCGCTGGCTGGAGCTCAGCTTGAGTTTTGTGCTTGCTCAGCCCCCCAAGTAAGGAGGCTACGGCACGCGTCAACAATCGAATAGTTGCAGCGTCCGCGTTAAACTGCGGTTTTTGCCACGAGCCCATCATGTCTAATTCCGAAGATGACAGCGCCGGTCACAGCAACGAAACGGACAGCTCAGATGTGGGCGCTACCGGTTTAACCTACAAAGCCGCCGGCGTTGATATCGAGGCCGGGGCCGAGTTGGTTAAACGCATCGGGCCTGCCGCCAAAGCGACGCGCCGTCCCGAGCTGCTCGGCGGCCTGGGCGGTTTCGCCGCCATGGCTGAGCTGCCAGCAGGCTACGCAAAACCAGTGCTGGTGACTGGCACCGACGGCGTTGGCACCAAGTTGAAGCTGGCCATTGATTACCAACGACACGATGGCGTCGGCCAAGACCTGGTGGCCATGTGCGTGAACGATGTGCTGGTGGTCGGCGCCGAGGCCTTTTTGTTTCTTGACTACTACGCCACCGGCAAGCTGGATGTGGACGTGGCGGAGCGCGTCATCAAGGGCATTGCCCGAGGCTGCGAACTGGCGGGCTGCGCGCTGGCCGGAGGCGAAACCGCGGAAATGCCAGGTTTCTATCAGGAAGGTGAATACGATCTGGCCGGCTTTGCCGTCGGCGTGGTCGAAAAAGCCAAGATCATCGATGGCACCAGCATCGCACCGGGCGATCAAATCATTGGACTGCCCAGCTCAGGCCCCCACAGCAATGGCTATTCCTTGATTCGCAAGGTGCTGGAAAACTCCGAGCTGGTACCCGACGATACGCTGCTGGACGAACTGCTAGCGCCAACCCGGATTTACGTTAAGCAGGTGCGGCAGCTGCTGGAAACCGTGGACGTCTGCGGCATGGTGCACATTACCGGCGGCGGTTTTTACGAGAACATCCCCAGAATTTTCCGCCATGACCAGGTCGCCGCCCTGATCGATCTGGACAGCTGGCAGCGACCGTCGGTTTTTTCTTGGCTGCAGCAAGCAGGCAACATCTCCGATCAGGAGATGCTCACCACTTTTAACTGCGGTATTGGTCTGCTGTTAATCCTCCGGCAGGAGGATACGGCCACGGCACTGGAGGTACTCCGGGATCAGGGCGAGGCGCCGGTGGTGATAGGCAGCATCGTTGAGCCGAACCATCAACCCGAGCCCGGGCAAATCGTTATTCGCTAGACCGCTGCTGACGCGCTGACCCAGAGCCCAGACCCAGACCAGACCCAGACCTGGACCAGACTTCGGGAGGGGGGGCTGCCTGAGTGAGCAAAGCCTCGGGCTAGGTTTTTGGCAGGGTTACCCCGGTTTGCCCTTGATATTTGCCGCCGCGATCTTTGTAGGTGGTTTTGCAGCGCTCATCAGACTGGAAGAACAGCATTTGGGCCACGCCTTCGTTGGCGTAGATTTTTGCCGGCAGCGTGGTGGTGTTGGAAAACTCCAGCGTTACGTGGCCTTCCCACTCGGGCTCCAGCGGCGTGACGTTGACGATGATGCCACAGCGGGCGTAAGTGGACTTACCCAAGCAGACGGTGAGCACATCCTCCGGTATACGGAAATACTCCACGGTACTGGCCAAGGCGAAGGAGTTCGGCGGAATGATGCAGTAGTCCCCCTGCACGTCCACGAAGCTGCGCTCATCAAAAGCTTTGGGGTCCACGGTGGCGGAATGAATATTCGTAAACACCTTGAACTCATTGGCGCAGCGGACATCGTAGCCATAGCTCGAGGTGCCGTAAGAGATTACCTTGCCGCCGCTTTCGTTGGTGCGAATTTGCCCCGCCTCAAAGGGCTCGATCATTCCTTTGCTGGCTTGTTCAACGATCCAGCGATCAGACTTGATGCTCATAGTGCCTGCCTTTGCTTTCGTTCTTAGTCATCGACCATGGAGATAGTGGGCGCTTTGCTGGCGCTGTTGCCCCCCCACAGCTGGGCCGCCATATTACGCGCCGCGTCACGATAAAGCTCACTAATCTGCGAATTCGGCTCCACTTTTACCGTAGGTTGCCCACCATCCGCCTGTTCACGAATGGACATGGCCAGCGGCAGCTGACCCAACAGCGGCACGTCAAGATCCTCGGCAACCCGCCGCCCGCCGTCAGCGCCAAACAAGTGGCTGAGGTGCCCACAGTTCGGGCATTCGTGAACGCTCATGTTTTCAACGATGCCCAATACCGGGATGTCGACCTTGGCGAACATTTCAATGCCCTTCATGGCGTCCAGCAGCGCAATGTCCTGGGGTGTGGTGACAATCACCGCGCCAGACACCGGTGCCTTTTGTGACAAGGTCAGCTGGATGTCACCGGTACCCGGCGGCATGTCCACAATCAGGTAGTCCAGATCGCCCCACAGTGTTTGACCCAGTATTTGCTGCAGCGCGCCGCTGGCCATGGGGCCGCGCCAAACCATGGGGGTTTTGTCCGTGGTCATAAAGCTCATGGACATGGCCTTGAGACCGTGGGCGCGAATGGGCTCGAAGTACTTGCCGTCCTTGATGTCGGGCCGCCGGCCTTCCGCAACCCCCAGCATCATGCCCTGACTGGGACCGTAAATGTCCGCATCCAGCAGCCCTACCTTGGCACCCTCGGCGTCCAGGGCTAAGGCCAGGTTCACCGCAGTGGTGGATTTGCCCACCCCGCCTTTACCGCTACTCACCAGCACCAAATGTTTGACCTGCCCAAAACCAGCGCCACCGCCCGGGGCAAAGCTCAGCTGCAGGTCAACGTCGTCCACGCCCAAAAAGTCCGCTAACTGACCGGCCAATTGATCCCGCAGTCCTGCTGCCGGATAACCCAGCGTCACGGATATCTGCTTCCCGGAGGTGAGGATTCGCGCGCCAAGGCTGCCCCAAGGCTGACCCACATAAGGGTCAATAAACTCGTCTACTTTCATCGTCCCAACGTCCTTGCACCGGTGCCGCAATTCAACAGGCCGCTAGTGTAGGTTAAAAGCCGGTAGAGAGCCTGTGAAAGCGCGGTGTCGAATACTGGACGCACCTTGCCGGCCCGCGATTGTTACTGCACTTGTGACCTCAGGCACGGTATGCTGCTCCCGCCGAATTACCGACCAGCCCAGGCTCAGCATGTCACGACGAAGACTAGTCAACAGCGCGCTCCCCAACGCCAATGGCCCTAACCATTTGGGTTACTTGTTGGAGCAAATCCAAA
>CAZWQK010000080.1:5070-7465 GCA_964635835.1 uncultured Pseudomonadales bacterium | reverse complement strand
GGAGTTAGGCGGAGATTCGCCGTGCGGCTACAATTCACTGGGCCGGTACAACGACAGCGGTGGAGCCAGGGCCTGTTAGACTTGAGAAAAACAATAACAAGGAGTGCCATGAGCTTTCTGCGGAGTCTCTTCCTGGCAATGTTCATTACCATCTTTGGTGCAGCAGCGGTTGCCAATAGACCTGAGAGCGAAATCTCTCCCGCGCAAATCAACGATAGCGGCGAGTACCTTAATCAGGCGGGCGCACTCAACAAGGGCAGTCTTGGTGTTCGCCTACCTTTCCTCCTACGTCGCGTCAGCACTTATTTCCGCGATGGTGACGGTGCACCGCCGAAGGTGGCCAACGACGGCCAGTGGTTGCAGACAAACACTGAGGAAGCAAGTATTACCTGGGTTGGTCATGCGACCTTCGTCGTGCAAATGCATGGTCAAACCTTCCTCACGGACCCCATATGGTCCGATGTGCCCAGCCCGGTCTCTGTGGCTGGGCCTCGTCGATTCGTGCACCCTGGCATTCGCCTGCAGGATTTGCCCCCTATTGATTTCGTGCTGATTTCCCACAACCACTATGATCATCTGGATTTGCCGAGCCTGAAAATGCTCGCCCGGCGCGACAGCGAAACCTTGTTCATTGTGCCCAAAGGAAATGTCGCCACGCTCTCCCGGGCAGGCATCGAGAATGTGCGGGAATTCAACTGGGGTGAGGAACTCGAGCTTAACGGGCTGACGGTTCATTGCCTGCCGAGCCAGCACTGGAGCAAACGCAGTCTTGGCGATACGAATAAGGCCCTATGGGCATCGTGGGCGGTAACCGGGCCAGACAAGCGGTTTTATCATGCAGGTGACAGCGGATACTTCCCGGGCTTTCAAACCATTGGTCAGCATCTCCAGGGGTTTGATTTAGCCGCGGTGCCCATCGGCGCTTACGCGCCAAGAGAAATGATGAGGGCAAACCACATGAACCCGGAGGAGGCGGTGCAAGCGGCTCGGGACCTTAATGCTCGGAACATGGTGGGCATGCACTTTGGCACCTTTGACTTGTCCGACGAGCCCCTGGACGAACCACCGCGGCGGTTTCGGCAGGCTGCCGCCAGGCAAGGGGTCGCGCCAGGATCCGCATGGATCATGCGGGTAGGGGAAACACGGCGTTTTTGAATAACGCGCTGAGAGATGTCGGCGAGCAAACCTGGGGGGCAAAATCCCTGAGGTTAAAGATACTCGGTCACGAAGCCGATTAATGTTGCAGGTAGACCTACTGAGTTGTGTTGAGTTGTTAATGACCCGTGCAAAGAATTGTCACCCCGGCCAATTTGGTTGGCTTGAAATCCAGACCGCGCTGCTGTGCGTTGCGCTGCTATCTGCCGGCTCATTTTTGCAGGCTGAGGGCCTAGCCGCTGCCGATAAAGCCTTCGACCGCGGTGAATACGCGACGGCGTTAGAGCTGTATCAAGAGCTGGCAAACCTGCAAGAGCCGGCGGCCACCTATCGCTTGGGGTTAATGCACGAGCAAGGCTTGGGCACTGCCTCAAACCCGGTGGAAGCGGCTTCTTGGTACCAAAAAGCCCGAGCCCTGGAGTCGCCGGAGGCAATCGCAGCGCTGGCAGAACTGCACCGTAAAGGCACTGGCGTGCTACAAAATTTTAAAGAGGCACTGCGACTGAATCTTAGCGCCGCGGAGTCCGGCCACGCGCCGGCCCAATTCAACCTAGCCCTTGCTTATGCCAATGGTGTCGGCACTTTCCGCGACCCGGTAAAAGCGCACATGTGGTTCAACATTGCCGCTGCCAATGGCTATCCTAATGCCGCTGAAAGTCGTGACCGATTGGCGGGGACTATGGCGGCAGCGGAAATCACGCGAGCGCAGCAGCGAGCGCAAAACTGCCTCGATATGAATCTGCTGGGCTGCTAGCCCTTACTAAAAGCCGATCTAAAGCGGCGACACCTCTGACGAAGCCCTGATTGCTGAGGCCGTCACCAAGATGAATGCCGTTGCGCCACTGGAAAAAGTGTTGGCCAATGCTGGCATAGGCGGCTTAGCACCTATTGCTGCCCAAGACGCGGATCAATATGACGACATCATGCGAATTAACGCCAAAGGCACTATGCTGGTATTCAAGCATGCGGCGAGCAAGCTAACTGGGTCACCGGCGTTAGCCTGCCGGTAGACGGCGGCCCACCACCTACGCCAGGGGCCTGACGTGACACCCTTTGCCCACATGCTATTTGGCGAGCAAGCCGATCAGCCTGACGCTTTCTTGGCATCCTGGGAGCCCGTGCCACTCAGTACATAATCAGTAGCGCATAACCGCGTAGCGCACTGGCCGAGTCTTTAGTAACCTGCGCGGCGGCTAGCTTGCTGGGTGTGCGTGCTTTTTTGTCGAAGCTGTTGTCAAAG
>CAZWQK010000080.1:0-4970 GCA_964635835.1 uncultured Pseudomonadales bacterium | reverse complement strand
AAGCTGTTGTCAAAGGTGTTGTTGAAGGTGTTTCTGGCCTTTATCAAATGCCCCCAGCGAACTGCTGCAGCGTAAGTTTTCTTATCGAACGTACGTTCTTAAACTTTCCTGGTAAAAAGGACGCTCTGCTATGTCGAATTCTCATGACGTGGTTATTGTTGGAGGCGGATTCTCAGGTCTGCTCTGCGGTTTTTTTCTCAAAGAAGCGGGTATTGACGACTTCTGCATTTTGGAAATGGGGTCATCCCTCGGCGGTGTCTGGCAGAAAGGCGGGGTAGGGGGATACCCCGGTGCGGCCTGTGATGTGCCGTCTTATGTGTACCTGCCATTTTTGGACAGAGTCGGATTTATTCCCTCGAAAAAGTACGTCAGTCAGCAGGAGATTGCCGGATATACGGACCGTTTGGTGGAGTACTGTGGTCTGCAGCCGCACATTCACTTCTCTACCAAGGTTACCGATGTTGAATACCTGGATCGTGGTCGCTGGCAAATACGCACCCAAGATATGAGCACGGGTGAGAGCGGTACGACTTGTACGGCTCAGCACGTGGTGAGTGCTAACGGGCCACTATCGACGCCTCGCATGCCTGAGGTGGCTGGGATGGCTGCGTTTCAAGGACCGTCGTTCCACACAGCGCAGTGGGATTACAGCGTTGACTTAAAGGGCAAACGGGTTGGCATTGTTGGTACTGGGGCGTCAGCCGCCCAGGTCATCACAAGCATCGTTGACGAAGTAGAGACCCTGACGGTATTCCAGCGCTCTGCAACCTGGGCATTGCCTCGTGACGACGAGCCGACGCCTCCTGAGATCGTTGAAGCCTTCAAGCAGGGCGGATACAGCGAAAGCCTGCGCTTTGTTGACTGGCAAAACGGTAAGCCCCGGGACAGCGAACTGCCCTTCGACTTCGACTCTCTCCATGATGAAGAAGCCAACGCGAAGATTTGCTCTGTGATTGCCGGCCGTATTAAGCGCGATGTGCAAGACCCAGCACTGGCCGAACTGCTCACGCCCAACTACCCGTTCTTTTGCAAGCGGGTGCTATTTATCGACGACTACTACACCACGTTTAACAAGCCCAACGTTACGCTAGTGAATGACCCAGAGGGCGTAGCGTCGGTGACCGAGACCGGGGTGCAAATGACCAGTGGTGACTGCCACGACGTTGACGTGCTGATTTACGCCACCGGTTTTGATAGCAATCACATCCCGTTTCCCGTTACCGGGCGTGACGGTGTGACCCTAGCCGATCGCTATGGGGCAAACGAGTCCAACAATTGGCAAATGACTCGTCCTCAGTCTCTGTGGGGCATGCACGTTGCCGACTTACCAAATTTCTATCTCATGATTGGGCCGCAAAGCCTGAATCCGGTAACCAATGTCACGCTACTCTGCGAAGAGCAGGGCAAGTACATTGCTGCCCTTGTTAAGCGTATGCGAGAGGAGAATCTGCAGGAGGTGGAGCCGACCCAAGAGGCCGTTGCCACCTGGACAGAGCGCTGCAATAACAGCGCCGACGGTAAGGTTTGGTTGCGCTGCAACAATTGGTACACCAAGAGCACTAAAAGCGACGTGTCCGCCGGTCGGGAGCGCTCCCAGGGCATGTGGATGGATACCTACGAGTCTTACTTGCAGCACGTGCTGGGCGGCGCAGGTGGTGACGCAGACACGTTGCTGAGCTTCAGCCCGTAATAGAGCTCAGCCCGTGACAACATAGATTACCTGGAGCCGGCGGCGAACCGAGTTTCACGCCCGGCGAGGCCTGCCAGTTCCGGCAGGCTCTGATCGGGTTAGACGCACTTCACCGGCAGGGTATTGTGGTTGATACCTGCCCCACGGCGTGGCTACAGTGACTTTTGAATGCCAAGAGTCAATTGCCATTTAGGCGTCATCTGAACGCCGTTCACGTCCACAGCGAAAGGTCGTTCAATTTCCAACCCAAGGCGCTCCGGGGCACCAGGCAACAGCGGAATTATGGCGTTCAGGCCCAGGCCGAATCGCCATTGACGATAGCCGTAGTTCCCAGGGACCGCCGTTTGTACCGGGGCCATAATCCTTGGATCCATACCTTCAAGGCCACTGGCTCGGTCAAAGGTTAGCCTGCCTGAAACCGATAAACCCTCGTTCAGGCTGCGCTGAACCCAGGCTGTGTATTGCTGGCTGTCACCAAAATGCCACTGCTTGGCATGCAACTTGAGTTTGCCACTGGCCTGGCCACCAAGCACCCAGTCGTCAATCCGGTAAACGTGGGTGAGGGCAACATTTAGTCGCAAGGCCTCATCGCCGATCTGCATAGCGTAGGGCAGGCGCATGTCGGCTTGAGTACCCATTGGTGTGAGCACCGTGTCCGATGCATCGGCATCGGCAAGAGCCTGCTGTAATCCGATGGTCAGGTGAGTGCGAGACTGGGCAGATTCCTGCAAACGTAACAAACCGCTGAGCGCAACGGCCTCAATGTCGTCGCTGCTAGTGGAGAATCGGCCAACCAGATGCCGATCCGCGCCCATCATCATCGGCGGCGCGTAGCTGACCAGGTTCATGTCTTTGCGGGATGCCATAATCATGGCCATCAGGGTAATACTGTCCGAGGGGGCATACATGGCCCCGAGCATGAGCATGTCCATATCCATGTCCTCGGGAACGACGCTGAGTTTTGCGGGCATACGGCCGGGCGCGTTGTCTTGGGCGATAACATCCTTGTCACTCAAAGAGTCGTCACCCAACTGATTGCCGGACATATGCATGCGCATGTAGCGCGCGGATACCATCCACTCGCCAGCCTTGTGGTAATGGTCGCCCATCACGCCAATGGGGCCATGGTCAATGGCTTGGGTGACGTCAGCGTTGGCGGTTGCTGTCAGGGAGCAAAGGAAGGCAACGCCCAGAAGCATCGGGTAAATAAAAATTCGCATTGTTGATCTCCAAATCCTCTATCGAAAATAAGTGCCAGCGAGACGAAGTCCTGGGTACCCATGGGCACGAGCCATGGTATTCAGCGTCTGCAGGCGGGAGGGGTTTCAGTTTTAGAAGAGAGGCAGGAGCGGCGGAGCACGAACCTTGGGGGTTTGGACAAGATCGAAAACAACGGCAAACGGAGTTTGCAGCGGGCGAGAAATCGATGGTTCAGAGTGTGGCTGAAGTCCTAGGCTAATCAACGCCACTGCGGAAGGCGATAGACCGTCCAGGCAGAAAAGGCAGTGGGCCGGCAGAGCGCCGCTAAGGGAGTGGTGGCCATGGCCATTGCTAGAGGTTTGATCGTGGCGACTGCCGCTATCCGTCGTGGCTGTGTGATGGCCATGCACTAAGTCATCGCCCTCATGCCCAAGGTGATGCAGTGAATGCAGCTGCTGGGTGGCAGCGATTTCACTGCCCCCTGGTAAAGCGGGTGCGTTCAATGTAACCGGGCCGATAAAGGCGTTACCCAGCCCTAACAGAATAGCCCCGAAGGCCCAAGCGAAAAGGGTTAGAAAGTAGCCCGGGCGGAGAATGTGAAGGCGCCAATTCATGGGGTGCAAGAATGAACGAAGTTTTCGAAAAAGTCCTCGGTGAAATTCTCACTTTCGGAAAAGGTTGCTCTGTTGTGTTACCCCCCGGATAGGTGAGGTGAAACAAGCCGTGACGTCCGTGAAAATTTTGTTGCGGCAGCCGCAGGCTGGTGTCCAGAGGCTAGGAAACCGAAGATTATGACGGTCTTTGGGTTTTACGCTGGAACAACAAGGCCGAGGTGGAAGCCGGCTGGGCAGCCTTTGTGGCAACCGAGGCCGGTGAGGCCTTTGATGCAAAGTACGACCCGGTGCTTAGCTGTGGCGATGAAGCCGGCGTAAACCGCTTTGGATTTGATGCTTACGTGCCTCGAGCAATGCCAGAGACTTTCACCGGCGAGCCCGCTCCCTATTTTTTCACCAATACCTTCTGCAGTCTCAATGAAGGCATGGGCCCTGAAGATCTGCGCGAGGTGATCGGGGGTGTATATATTCCGGCGGTAGACGCTGCGGTGGAACACAATCCCGGCTCGAGCTATTGTTCTTGATTGGCGCACCAGACTTTGAGCCCCCTCCCGAAAATCCCTTTGACTTCAACTTTGTCAACGATTGGCAGACTGCTTAAGAAGGTCAGGTCTCGGCGGCGACGTTTGCCGAATCCGAGCGCGGTGCAGCGACGATGACTGCCATGAACGCGGTTGCGACCCGTCAAGACCCACAGCCGTGGGGTGGCTACATGGTCCGTCAGGGTGACGCTACATAGGCAGCGTTCTTCCGTTCAGTAGCAATCGGGTAGGCCAGCTATCCCATGGCTTATTCGGGGTTAACCCATGGGTTAGCTGAGGTTGACGAGTGCCACTCGGCCCGCCAGTCCTCTTCGGCTAGATGCAATTTATCTGCGACCGGTTCATTCTTGGGCCGTTAACCGACGGAGGATCCATGAGCTACAGCAAATTAATTTGGGGTGTTAAGGAAAGTTTCCGGGCCTATGTGGAAGCCGCTGGCGGCTCGATAACCGTAAGCGACGGCGCCTCTACCACAGAAGACGGAGCCTTTGTTTTTCAGGCGCAAACCGGCGGTGATCTGGAGATCAATGCCGACGGTAGCGCAACCGGAGCAATGCGCTTTCTGGGTACCGTGACCTTTGAGGCCCATGGCGGAATGTTGAAGTCCACATTGACTGAGCTTGGACTGGAAGCTGGAGAACAGGGCTTGCTACTTACCGTGCTTGAAGGCCCGATGAATAAGAGCCGCTGCGCCGTTGCAGAATTAAGTGAACTCGCGGTTGCAGAAGACACCATCACTGCACAGACCCGTATCACCATGGACGGCATGTACCAAATCGCAGACAACTATCCGCCAGGTACAGAGCTGGATATTTTGCGGCTTGTCTCGCGCACGGCGCAAGGCGCAAGGCCTCGAGACACTGTACTCCCCCCCCATTAATAACCGACGTTTTCAGTAGAGGGTTAAGCCGCTTCCATTAACCT
>CAZWQK010000079.1:0-7598 GCA_964635835.1 uncultured Pseudomonadales bacterium | reverse complement strand
CAGAAATGGTGTTATGACCAAACAAGGTGCCCTGAGGACCGCGCAGCACCTCGAGTCGTTCTAGATCATGTCGGCACCGGTAACCGGTGCACTTTCATCAGCGCTTACCGATGCGGCAAGGCTCATCGCCATCGCATCCGTGGCAAAGGCCAGGGTGTACTATCGCTTTAACAGCACATCTCCCCTCGTCTTAAAGCTGTTTTTGATTAGTTCATCTATCTGTCTGTCGCCGGATTTACGGCGAATCTCTCCCCATTACTGGTTTGTTCCTGTCAGTCATTGATAACAGGAACTGACTCCATGGCCTGAGCAATCACCTCGTCGGATAAATCCGCGTCTACCATGTCGCCGTTTAAATATTTATCGTAAGAAGCCAGATCCAGGTGCCCGTGACCGCAGAGGGCCGTCAGGATCACCTTCTCTTCGCCGGATTCTTTACACGCCAGGGCTTCTCGCACCGCTGCGGCAATAGCGTGGGTGGGCTCTGGCGCCGGCACGATGCCTTCCATGCGCGCGAAATCCAGGGCACCGGCAAAGCATTCCTTTTGCGGAATGGATATGGCTTCAACCAAACCCAGTTCATAAACATGAGATACCAGCGGCGCCATGCCGTGATAACGCAAACCACCGGCATGGATGGGTTCAGGAATAAAGCCATGGCCCAAGGTGTGCATTTTCATCAGCGGCGTCATACCGGCGGTGTCACCAAAATCGTAGCGATACTCGCCCTTAGTAAGAGTCGGACAGGCGGCAGGCTCAACACACCGTATGGTCGGGTTCATGCGTCCCGCCAGTTTTTCCCGCAAGAATGGAAACGCCAGACCACCGAAGTTCGACCCGCCACCCGTACACCCTACTAACACGTCGGGAACCGCATCGACCTTCGCTAACTGCAGCAAGGCTTCCTCGCCGATAATGGTTTGATGCAGCAACACGTGATTGAGCACGCTGCCTAGAGCGTAGCGAACCTCCGGGTCTTCAACCGCCTGGCTCACTGCCTCAGAAATGGCAATGCCGAGGGAGCCGGGATGGTCAGGGTCCTGGGCTAAAAGACTGCGGCCAAATTCCGTTACCGATGACGGACTCGGGTGTACCTTCCCGCCCCAGACTTCCATCATGGTGCGGCGGTAGGGTTTGGCCAAATACGATGCGGCCACCTGCCAAACTTCACATTCCAAACCAAATTGCGCACAGGCAAAGGCCAATGAGCTGCCCCACTGGCCTGCCCCGGTTTCCGTCGTCAGTTTGCGCACG
The DNA here is from genome assembly GCA_964635835.1 of uncultured Pseudomonadales bacterium. GTDB lineage: Bacteria > Pseudomonadota > Gammaproteobacteria > Pseudomonadales > Azotimanducaceae > UBA4421. Next base: position 6,344 of record CAZWQK010000079.1, on the reverse strand, counting down.
CCCTCTTGGGCGTTGTACCAGACCTGGGGCACGGCGGTATTGGGCTTATGCGATCCCGCAGGGCTTACGCCTTCATACTTGTAGTAAATCTTTGCCGGCGTATCGAGCATTTTTTCCAGACGACGGGCACGAAACAGCGGACTAGGACGCCACAAGCGATAGACGTCGAGGACCTCACCGGGAATGTCGATGTATCGCTTGGCGGACATTTCTTGTTCGATTAGGGCCTTGGGAAATAACGGCCCAAAATCCTCCGCAGTAGCGGGCTGATGTGTTCCCGGGTGCAGGGCTGGCGGAGGCGGCTCTGGCAAGTCGGCCACGATGTTGTACCACTGGGTAGGCATCTCATGTTCGTCTAGGAGGATTTTGTAGTTGTCGTGCATGACGCCTTATTCCTTTTTCGTTTTCTTGGCTGGCAAGCTCTTTGGTGACGGTCTTGGCACCGACACACTATCCAGCCAGGGGCGGAGGTCGTCGCCAGGGGGGACAGACATCATAGGATTTCGATTACGCAAATGAAAGTTAGCGGAACTGAAGCCGTTAACGTGCTAAGACGCAGGGATGGATCCAATGAAGTCCTTTATTGTAGCCTCTGGCCGCAGCAAGACTTATATACCGCAAACAGACCTGCAGCAGCGCCGAATCGTGATTTATCGATCGGATCCCGCTGGTAGTCCATTAATAAAGGATCGACACGCTGGACGGACAAATCAAAAATACACGCATCCACGGGAGAGGATTCATGTGCAAAACAACACCAGGAATACAACAAACGACTAAGCCCGCACGGGCGGCTAAATTCAGTTTAGCTGGCTGGGCGCTCAGCATGGGTCTGATTTGCGGGCTCTTCGCCTGCAGCGCTGATCAGGCCCAAGAGTCCGAAGTCACACCGCGTTTTGGCACTATCGCTCTGGAGATAGCGCCAGAAACCTTAAGCAGTCAGCCCGAGCGCCGTAACGCCCTGCGCAATGCTTACTTTGGAGATCTGCACGTGCACACAGATTACTCCTTCGACGCCTACGCGTTCGGCACCGTGGCAACGCCGTATGACGCCTATCGCTACGCCAAGGGCGAGGCCATTGCCCACCCTGCCGGTTTTGCGGTGCAGCTTGGTCGGCCTCTGGATTTTTACGCCGTGACGGATCACGCCATGTTCCTTGGCGCCCTGAAAGCTGCCGCGGATACCTCGACAGCGTTCAGCCGCGAGCCTCACGTAAAAGATTTTCACAACATCAATGCACCGGAAAATCAGAACATCGAGAGCTTGGGCCAGCGGGTGACTGCCTTTACCCAATTTCTGCCCGAGACGGTTCGACGCATTCTCGGCGGCGACACCGATCCCGCAGTCCTGGACACCATAGCGAAAAATGCCTGGGCAGATTCGGTAGCCGCTGCCAACATGCATTACCAACCCGGGCGATTTACAACCTTCGCTGCCTACGAGTACACCTCCTCCACCGACGAGCGCGGCAACCTGCATCGAAACGTGATTTTTCGCGATACCGACAAACTGCCCGTAATGCCGTTTTCTCGATTTCACAGCCAAAACCCTGAAGGGCTGTGGGACTGGATGGACAGCCTGCGCGCCCAAGGCATTGAAGCAATGTCGATTCCCCACAACTCTAATGGCTCCAACGGCGCCATGTTCCAAATGGTTGACTGGGCTGGGGCGCCCATCGATCAAAACTATGCGAGTCAGCGGATTCGTAACGAGCCGCTGGTGGAACTTACTCAAGTGAAAGGCACATCGGAAACTCATCCGCTGCTGTCACCAGAGGACGAGTGGGCAAATTTTGAAATCATGCCCTATCGCATTGCCACCACCCTGTATAGCGAACCGAAGGGTTCTTACGCCCGCGAAGCGCTGCTGAACGGATTGACCCTACAAGACCAGGGCTTACCCAACGCCTATCAATTCGGCTTCATTGGCGCTTCGGACACGCACAATGCCGCCTCGTCGCTTGAGGAAGAGAGCTATTTTTCCAAAGTCGGTTTGCTGGACAGCAACGGCGGCCTGCGGGGCTCGGAGCCTCTGTCAGCCGGTGACGCTGAACTTATTGAAGCCGCGGGCAGAGTGCAGATCAAAGACGTGGGAGGTAAACAATACGCCTCCGGAGCCTATGAGACCTGGGGCGCATCCGGGCTCACCGGCGTTTGGGCCGAGGAAAATACCCGCGAGGCGATTTACAGCGCATTTCGGCGTAAAGAAACCTTTGCCACCTCGGGGCCGCGCATGCAGGTGCGCTTATTCGCTGGCTATAACTTGAACGATGCCAATCTGAACAATCCTGACGTGATTGCTCACGCCTATGCAGCCGGTGTAGCAATGGGATCTGAACTTTACGGTGACCAGGACAAGGCGCCGCAGCTATTGGCCTGGGCCTTGGCGGACCCCAACTCGGCAGCGCTGCAGCGCCTGCAAATTGTTAAAGGATGGACGGTAAACGGCGAGCATCAGGAGCAGGTTTATGATGTTGCTTGCTCAGACGGCGGAACCGTTGATCCAGCCACCCACCGCTGCCCGGACAATGGCGCAACCGTGGACTTATCGAATTGCTCCATTAGCGCCCACCTGGGTGCGGGAATCCTGCAGGCTAACTGGACCGATCCAAGTTTTGATCCCGGCCAAAGGGCTTTTTACTACGTGCGCGTGCTGGAAAATCCCAGCTGTCGTTGGTCAACCTGGGACGCGCTGCGAGCAGGTGTAGCACCCCGAGAAGACCTGCAGGCTACGATCCAGGAGCGGGCGTGGTCGTCACCGATTTGGTACGTGCCGCGATAAAGCCGAATAGGGCCAAATAGAGCCGAGTGATTGCATCAGCGAGATGTGCGTCAGCGGTTACTCATGCCCAAAGGCACCAGCATCGCTATCCCCGGCGGCTTCGCGGATCTGAGTAAGTATCGCTTTGCACTGGTTCTTGGCTTGCCCCGCGAGCGCGCTCGCTCAGCCTAACCTCGACGCCCTGAGATTGAGCCTGAGTGGGGCGCTGACGCTCTGGCTCTTCCCGGGTTATGGCCTCACTTCGCTCTGCCGCCGATGAGCGCTGAGTTGTTTGAGTAGCCGCCCCACGGGCTGTCGAATCGCTGTATCCAATACCTTCGGGCATATCTTGTTCCTCCGCGGTGATCTTGCGTCCAGCCAAGCCTAGCACGCTGACCCCGTCACTGCGCCATCTTCGCCAGTGGGAAGAAAGCGGCAAGATCAAAGCACGTTGACTGTGTCCCACCAAAGCCGTGTTGGGCAGGAATTTGAGTCTTTTTCAATATTTCTTATGTGGAATATATCTGTTTTGAATTATTCCTTTTACCAATGACGGGCGTTTCGGTTTACTGCCCCCCATCGCATCTGCTACCCCAACTATCGTTAGGAAAAATCATGCAACAGCCAGCGAACGACAAGATCCTTCCTGAGCAATTCCAGGTGGAACTACCGGAAATTAAAAAGAGCCTGCCGCTGCGTCAGATTGACGAAGAGCTGTCAGAATTTGAACGAGCCCGTCAGGCCAGCAAAACCTGGTCCATGGGTCAGGACTAGCCTTTTGCAGTGCGGCCCTATATCCAGGGCCGCGTCCAAACCTAACAAGAGCCCCCGCCGGTCGGCACTGGTGCCGGCTCGCATGCCACACTGCTCAGGCGCCACAACGGCCCTCCTGAGCCACCGACCCTACCAGCTAGACCACTACTGCATTTCGATAGCGGTTTTGAACGCCGGCCGGCTAGCCACTCGCTCCACGTAGGCCTTAAGTGCCGGCATCTCGTCGGGCACGCAGCCCAGGCGATTACTCATAAAGCAGGCATGGCCTAACATCACATCCGCGGCGGAAAAATCACCAATCAAGTAGTCTTTTCCTTCAAGCGCCTCGTTGACGGGCTCCAGTGCCTTGGTCAGCAAACGTTGGGCCTGCTGTAACGCCTTCTCGTCGCGACGCTCCGGCGGTAACAGCACGGTTTGCACAACAATGGTGTTCACCGGAGGCATCACCATACCCTCACAATAGTGGAACCACTGCAAATACTCGGGAAACTCGGCAGCATCATCGCTAGGGCGCAGTCCGCCGTTCTTATGCCGAGCCAACACATATTCCACAATGGCGCCGGACTCGAAAATCCGCACGTCGCCATCATCCAGTACCGGCACCCTGCCTAGGGGATGGCGGGCGCGATGCTCATCCGACTTTAGGTCTTGGGGGTGAAAGGCCATCTTATTAATGTCATAGGGCAGTCCCAATTCCTCCAGCAGCCAGACAATTCGGCCCGCGCGCGAGTTAGGGGCAAAGTGCAGCGTTAGCATAAGTCCTCTCCAGATAGCTAGTTATCGAATCTGAATCATAGGGCTAACTGGGCACCGGGCAAACTCATTCGGCAAAGTTCATGTCACAGAGGCCGCTGGAGCCCGGCAGGGGCACCGACCTAGTTTGCGGATTATTCACTCGACAGCATGGCGCCCAGTGTTTTTGCTAACGATCGCAATTCAGCACCATCCCCCAACATCTCATCCTTAGGTACTAGCGAAGGCCACAGATTTTTGACTGCGGTGAACTGCTCTGACACCCGGGCTTGCTGATCGGGCTCATTAGCCAAAGAATCACCGACTGCCGCCTCGTCTGGCAGCCGTACCTCCGCTATCTCAATAAAGCCCCGGGCATCCTGATATTCCTGAAGATCGACAATACCGCCAGCTTTGACGCCGGCCTGGAACTCAACAGCCGCTTGCTCTACCAGCCTCACGGCGACCTGGAGCGAGCCCTGGCTGCTGAGGCCTTGTGCGCCGACAATGGCATCTATGACCCCCATCACCTCCACATACGCGCGCCGAAACTCGGCAGCGGAATCCGCGTGAAAGGCGCTGGACATAGCCTGCAGCTCCGGAGCAAACCCGGCAGAGTTTGTCGCCGCCGTAAAGGGTATAAGTTCCTGATAAATCTCTTGCTCTGGATGCTTAGCGTGCCTTGAACCCAGGTCTGCATGCCCGGCTTCAACCAGCTGCGCTGCGACCCAAAGATGCCCCTGAATCAATGAGAGCTTGGTCACGTAGTCAATCCGCGCCGCTGAATCTAAAACCCCGGAGCCAACTGCAGCACCAGTTTTTGCCGCTGCCGGCATGTTAAGCGACAGGCACAGCAGCAATGTGCCGCCAACCCGCGCTAGGTTCAAAGCCCTTATCCATAATGATTTCATCGCAATCCCCAATATCAAGTTAATGGCGCAGACAGCTGGTCATTCTAAGGTGTTCTGGTCACCGGCGCTGTGAAGGACTACCCAGGCTTGAAGCCAAGCAGGGCCCGAGATCTACTGCTGAGACGGAAAACTCCGACGATTTGCAAATATCGGTGACGACTTTTTGGCGCTATTATTCTGTTGAATCTTGGCCGGCAGGCCGTTTCCGCCGTCGGGGCTGAGCTATTGGGAGAGAACATGCCTGAGCTGACCGATTCTTTGCGAGCGCCCCCTGGTCGCGCCATCACTCTAATCACATCATTCGGTTTGCTGCTGCTTTCGGGGGCTGCGGTGGCTGACACGGAATTCCGGGTGGCCGTCGGTAGCTACGCCAACTTGGAAAACGCCCGCAACGCTGTGGCAACAGCAGACTCAACCCTTGGCAACGGCCATCAGGTTCTCCAAGCTGACACTCCCAATGGCCGAATCTATCGCGTTGTCTCCAAAACCTATGCCAGCCGGGTCGCAGCTCGGGAGGCCGTAACAACAGCCAAGCGCGCCAACGTCAGCGGCGCGTGGTTCGTTACTGCAGAAAAGTCTTTGGCAAAGCGGGTAGCGTCGACTCCAGCGCCTGAAAATTCCGTCATCGGCCCAGGCACCCCTCAAGCCAAAGCAGACCGACGAACCCCTACCAACACCGTAACCCTCAATGGCGCCCCCGGCATCAATGTAGCGTTGGAGGAGCAGCCCACAAGCAGCAGCCAAAACGCCATTCGCATTAAAAAAACCAGCGAGACGGAAGCCGCCATCAAAATCGACGGGCGCCTGGACGAGGGCATATGGGCCACACTGCCAACCGTTGGCGATTTTGTCGTGCTAGAACCGGATACGTTGGCAAAAACACCCCACGCAACAAACATCAAACTGGCCTACACGGATAAAGGTTTGTATATCGCTGCCGACCTGGAGCAGCCCAAGGATACGTTGATCCGCCGTTTGTCCAGCCGAGACATCTATGCAGGTCTCAATCGGGACAGCATCAATCTGACCCTGGACACGTCTGGCGAGGGCAAATACGGCTTTTGGTTTGGCATCAATCTCGGCGACTCGCTGATGGACGGCACCGTGCTGCCGGAATACCGTTTTTCTAACGAGTGGGACGCCCCGTGGCGCGGTGCGTCGGTGGA
>CAZWQK010000078.1:0-7642 GCA_964635835.1 uncultured Pseudomonadales bacterium | reverse complement strand
GTTCGGCCTTGCATATTGCCATTGTTCAGCTGTTGGCGTCATTGATCGCGGTTGAGCTTCCCAACCCCACGCCGCGACCGTTTTTGCTCGGCGGGGCAACGGGACTGATTTGTGCTTTGGCCTTTGCGCTGCCGGCCTTTATGCACCTGAAGAACGTTGAACCCATGCGGGTTATCCGGCGGGATTTGGGTGTTGCCCCATTAAGCCGCTGGTTGTCCTACGGTGCCGCGGCGGCGGGTAGCTTGCTGCTGCTGGTTTGGTATACCAAGGACTTGTGGCTAACCCTGTGGACGCTCATGAGCATTGTCGCCATTTGCGTGGTGTTCGGGGCCCTTGCCTGGGCCCTACTGAAAGGTGGCCGGGTAGCGGGTATGCAGGCAAAAAGCGGCTGGCGCTTAGCCCTGGCAGGTTTGCAGCGACGCCGAACGGAGAATACGGCGCAGATTTTAATATTTGGCGTGGCCATCATGTTGCTGCTGGTGCTCGTGTTGGTTCGCACGGCGTTAATTGACGAGTGGCAGAATCAGGTGCCCGAGGACGCTGCCAACCACTTTGTCATGAACATCGCCGAAGATGAGGTGGCGGGCGTGCGCGCCCTGGTCCGCGACCAAGCCTCGGAAGGCGAGTTTCTGTTTCCCATGATTCGCGGGCGGGTGGTGCAGGTGAACGACCTGACGTCCAAGGAATGGCAGGAGCTGAAGCGACCAGGCTATGCGGGCTCCCAGCTTACCTCCGAACGTGGGCTCACTTGGTCTGTGGCTCCCCCGGGGAATAACAACATTGTGGCCGGCCGCTGGTGGTCAGCGGACAGCCAGGAGGCGGAGGCCTCGCTGGAGCTGGATTATGCCCGGGACTTCGGATTAACCCTGGGTGACCGCATGGAATTTGACGTCGGCGGCCGCCGCGTCCTGGCTACGGTCACCAGCATTCGTTCGCTTGAATGGGAGAGCATGACCCCGAACTTTTTCATTATTTTGTCGCCTGGGGCGCTGCAGGATTTTCCCGCGACCTATATGACCGGCTTTTACCTGGACCCCGGGGAAAAAGTTTTCCTGAATACTTTGCTGGGGCGCTATCCGACCATCACGGTGATTGAGATTGATGCGCTGATCGCTCAAGTGCAAAAAATAGTAAGCCAGGTAAGTCAGGCAGTGGAGCTGGTGCTTGCCCTCGTGCTGCTCAGCGGCGCCCTGGTGCTAATCGCTAGCATCCAGGCTAGCCGCGATACGCGAATGGCGGAACATGGACTGATCCGAGCCCTGGGCGGCACGCGGTCGCTGGTCGGCGGCTCGCTGGCGGTGGAGTTCCTCGTGCTTGGCACCTTTGCGGGCATCGTGGCCGTTTTTGGTGCTGAGCTCGTGGTGGCCATGCTGCAGACCCAAGTGTTTGAGCTGCAAATGGAGCTGCACCCCTGGATTTGGCTGCTCGGGCCAACTGCCGGCGCGTTGATTATCGCGGCAGTGGGTCTGACGGGGAGTCGCAGTTTAATCGATACCCCGCCAATGAGCGTGCTGCGTGGTCTATACTAGGGCTTCGGCCCACGAACTGGGCTCAACGCCCGGTACAGTATGAGTGAAGAATCCATGAGCCCATCGGCCAACACGTTCAACCCCGAGCCCGCCGCGGCTGCGCCGGGTCGAGATCCGCGAAAAGGCAAATACGAAAAGAACAAGTGCCACAAAAAGCTGCGTAAGCTGGTGGGCGAAGCGCTGACGGACTTTCACATGTTGGACCAAGGCGACAAGGTCATGGTTTGTCTTTCCGGCGGCAAGGACTCCTACACTCTGTTGGACATGATGCTGAGCTTCCAGCAACACGCCCCCATTGATTTTGAAATCGTCGCCGTGAATCTGGATCAAAAGCAGCCGGGCTTCCCGGAACATGTACTGCCTGCTTATTTGCGGGATATGGGCGTGGCCTTCGATGTGATCGAGCAGGATACCTACAGCGTGGTGAAGGAACTGACCCCGGAAGGCAAAACCACCTGTCCGGTCTGTTCACGCCTGCGCCGGGGAATTTTGTACAGCCACGCGAAAAAGATCGGCGCCACGAAAATCGCCCTGGGTCACCATTTAGACGATGTCGTGGAAACACTGCTGCTGAACATGTTTTACGGCGCCAAGCTCAAAGCAATGCCGGCCAAGCTGCTCAGCGACGATGCCCAGAACGTATTGATTCGACCCCTGTATTACTGCCGAGAATCGCTTATTCAACGCTGGTCAGATTTTCGTCAGTTTCCGATTATTCCCTGCAATTTGTGCGGCTCACAGGACAACCTTCAGCGCCAGGTCATTAAGGAGATGTTGGCGGGCTGGGATCGCAGTCATCCAGGCCGAGTGGATAACATCGGCCGCAGCATCAACAACGTCACCCTTTCCCATCTTGGTGATCGGCGTCACTTTGATTTTGCCGGGCTGCAGCGGGACAGCTCGCTGATCAGCACTCTGCAGCTCAACTGATGGGCGGCGTATGTATTCCCCCTGGCGAGCTCAGTCAGGATGCGTTGCTGGGGGTAATCGACGCCTTTATTCTCAGGGAGGGAACCGATTACGGCCATCAGGAATTTACGCTGGAAGAAAAGCGCAGCCGGGTACAGGCGATGCTGCGCCGGGGCGATGCCCAGATACGCTACTACCCTGAGAACGAACACATCGATATCGTGCTAGCCAACTAGTCTGTCGCGACTAACCATTGGGCAGCCGCCCAAGGGTCTGGCAAAGGCGATAGCGGCAAAGCGTTCGATGGAGGGACGGACGAATAAAAAACAGCAAATAAAAAGAACAAACGAAAAATACAAAGAAAAAGAACGAGAAGAAAAAGAAAGGAAAACAATGAGTCGTAGAGTGCCGTGTCCGGACTGGCTGGACTCCTCCAGACGTTCTGCGCCGACCCAGGCCAGCCCCCCCAAAGCCCGCCTGAGTGCGCTGGTTACCGCCACATTACTGGCGGCGTCGGTTGGGGTAGTTGCGCAAACCGATGAGGCTACAGAACAGCAAGGCGCTATCAGTGAAACGGGTGTCGCGATAACAACCCAAGTGTATCGGGTTGCCGAAAACGGCGAACTGGTTGCCCTGAGGCTATTGCCAAGCCCAGACCTCCAAGGCTTAGAGGTTGACAGCTCGGAGATGCCAATTTCAGGACCTAAAAACCCAGGGTTATCGGATCCAGATGCACAAACGCTTCTGCCGGATGCGGTCGCGCAACCAGCAGCTTCTGTGCTGGCAGAAGCCGAAGCGGCCGTTAGCGCCTGGAATGGGCCGGCCGATGTCCCAGCCGCGTGGGAAGGATCAACGCCCGACAATGGACTCATGGATGCACAGAAAGAACAAGCCCGGACGCTGGAGGAGCCGGGGGATTTCGACACGGTGGTTGCCGGTGATCGGCTGCGCTACGAGCTAACGGTGCACAACACCAACCGCTTCACCGTGCCAGCGCTGGCCCTTGAGGTGGTAGAACAGGTGGCTGCCGGTGTGGGGTTGGTATCGCCTCGGGAGCAGCTGTCAACGGCGGACGCCAAGGGCTGGTCAGAGGCGAAAAAGCCGGTAGAAATCACCGGCGCAGAAGTAGCCGACGCGCCAGGGGTCGCCGAGCCAGACATCCTGCGCTGGCTCAATACCCGGGCGCTGGCGCCGGATGAACAGATCCTGCTGACATACGACGTGATCGTGCTGCCCCTGACAAAGCCCCAATCAGAGCCAACAGAAGAATCAAGAAAAGCGTTGGACCTCACGCAACCTCAATTGCAACTGCCAGATTAGGTCAGTAAGGTTCGCCGCCTCGAATAAAAATCAACGGCAAATAAATGACTCAACATTCTGATTTGAAAGCACTTTGCGCACTAGCGGCACTAGGCCTGTTTGGTATGCAAGGCGTGCATGCTGATGCCGGCCCCCAGTCTGACGACGCCATTGAGGAAGTAGTGGTTCAGGGCTTATCCAGTCTCCAGCAGCGTTTGGGTGAGAGCGGCAGCATCAGCATTATTGACGCCAATACTGTCCAAGCCGTTGGTGCAACTCATCCTAGCGAAGTGCTCAATCGAGTGCCTGGCGTGTGGGTAAATCGCGGCTCGGGCCAAGAGCATCTGACGGCTATTCGTTCTGCTGTTTACACGGGTACGGGTGCTTGCGGCGAGTTTTTACTGCTTGAAGACGGCATTCCTCTGCGGCCTCAGGGGTTCTGCAACATCAATAATCTGTTTGAGCTCAACACTGAGCAGGCTCAAGCCATCGAGGTATGGCGGGGCCCGGCCAGCGCGGTACTTGGCGGTAATGCCATGCACGGGGCAATTAACGTGGTGAGTCCTGTGCCTGAGAAAACCACCTTAGGAGTCGAGTTAGGCCGCTACGATTTTGCGCGATTCAACGCCTCAGGCGGATTGTCCACAGCCAATCACACTTTCGGCGGCGGTTTCGTTGGAACCACCACCAACGGCTATCGGGCGGACACCGGGTACGGCCAACAAAAGGCCTATCTGGCGCATTTGACCCAGACCAATGGCTGGGCAGTGAAGAACCAACTTACGGCGACCCTGTTGAACCAGGAAACCGGTGCCTACGTGCAGGGGTTCGAAGCCTACAAAGATGCCGAGCTGCGTCGATCAAATCCAAATCCGGAAGCCTATCGGGATGCCTGGTCACTGCGCGCTAGCAGCGAGTGGGTGAAAGATCAGTGGACGGTAAAGCCGTATTTGCGCCGATCGCAAATGACTTTCTTACAGCACTTTTTGCCGGGACAACCCCTGGAGCAAAACGACCAAACCAGTGGCGGTATAATCGTTAACTACGACATTGAAGCCAACGCCATCACCGCAAGCGTCGGTGGCCATGTGGAGTTGATGAGCGGCGCGCTGACCGAGTTTCAGGCCGGCCCTACCATTGGCAGCGGGTTTTTGGTGGCAACCCGTCCGCCGGGCCTGCACTACGACTACGACGTTGACTCGGAGCTGGTGGCCGGTTTCTACAACCTTCAGTATCGCCTGGACGAAAGCCTGCGTATTACGCACAGCCTGCGGCTTGAGCATTTGCGCTACGACTACACGAACAACCACATTGTCGGCAACACCAAGGACGACGGCACAGCCTGTGGATTTGGCGGCTGTCTCTATACGCGCCCTGCCAGTCGCGACGACACGTTCACCAATTTGGGCGTGCGATTGGGGGCAGAAAAAGACATTGAAGCCGGGCTGCTATACGCCAACGTCAGTCGAGGGTTTCGGCCACCCCAAGTCACCGAGCTTTACCGCCTGCGCGGGGGGCAAACGATTGCGGACCTGGACAGTGAAGAGCTGACCGCGGTAGAGGCTGGATTCAAGAATGAGGTGGTGACCCTGGCGGTCTTTGACGAGCGGACGCGCAACTACTTATTCCGAGATTCAGAAGCCTTCAACGTCAGCGATGGCCGCACCCGTTCCATGGGCGCAGAGCTAAGCCTGCAGCAGCAGGTGGACAGGCATCGATTTCAGCTGGCGGCCACCTATGCGCGCCACGAATATGACTTTGATCGTCGCGCTGATGGGCGGGAAGTCATTATGGAAGGCAACGATTTGGATTCCGCTCCTCGCTGGATTGCCAACGCGGCTTGGGAAATGGCCATCACCGACAGCCTGAAACATGAGCTGGAACTCAATCGAGTGGGCTCTTATTTTCTCAACGCAGCCAATACTGCCAAATACGAAGGCCATTACGCCGTGAATTGGCGTCTGCAATGGCAAGCCAATGTGGACACCCAAGTCAGCCTGCGAGTCATTAACTTACTGGACGAGGAATACGCGGACCGAGCCGATTACGCTTTTGACAGCTACCGCTATTTTCCAGCCATGCCCCGACAGGTGTATCTGGGCGTACGCATGGTCCTAAACTAAAGATCGGTCAACAAGGACGAGTTGGTGTTGACACTGCAGGAACTGGTCTGTGAGCGAGACGGGCGCGGGCTATTCGCGCCGGTATCGCTGACCGTTGGCGCCGGGGACTACGTGGAATTGATGGGGGCCAACGGCGCGGGCAAGTCCACACTGTTGCGCACCTTGGCGGGTTTGCATTCCCGGTATCAAGGCGCTTTTACCGCCGCCGACTGTCTGTTTCAGGGACACCGGCTGGGCCTGGATGGACTGCTAACTCCCCTGGAAAATTTCGCTTGGTTTGCCGCCCTTGAGAATCGACAGCAGGATCACGAATCGTCTTTGGATGCGCTCCAGCAGGCGGGGGTTGTGGCGCAGGCTTATCAGCCCTGCAGCGAGATGTCTGCGGGGCAGCAGCGCCGAGTAGCCATGGCGCGGTGGCTGGTCAGTGTGCGAAAGCTGTGGCTGCTGGATGAACCTCTGACGGCCCTGGACGCCAGCGGTCAGGCGCTGACGGCGCAAATCATAAGCAATCATTGTCAGGCAGGTGGCGCCGTGATCTGTGCCACCCACAGTGCGTTGCCTATTCCCGCCAAACGATCCCTGACGTTGGCCAGCGACCGGCACTCGGACCAGGATCCCCAGGACCACGAGCAGGGCAATTCATGGTCGGGTTAATGCGTCGAGAGTGGCAGGCGCTGCTGCGAGCCAGAGGCGCGGTTATCAACCCGGTAGCCTTTTTGCTGCTGAGCACCACGCTATTTGTCATCGCAGCGCCGGGTACCGTGAGCTCTGATGCGGCGGCGGGGATCTTGTGGACGCTGGTACTGTTAACCCAGCTGTTGGCGCTAGACGGCATGTATCGCCGGGACTTCGATAGCGGCGTATTGGAGCAAACCCTGGTTACCGCAGAGGTACCTTTTGTCGCAGTCTTAACCCGAATATTTATGCAATGGATGAGTACTGGGTTTATTATTGTTTTTATCGGTCCGTGGCTCGGGGTATTGCTGGGTTTGCCGGTGGCGGCAGTACCAGACGTGGCCTTGGCCTTGGCCCTAGGTACGCCAGCCCTGAGTTTGCTGGGCAGCATTGGCGCTAGCGTGACCGTGGGGTTCAGCCGTGGCGGCGTCATTCTGGCCCTGCTGGTGTTGCCGCTATTTTTGCCAACGTTAATTTTCGGAGCGGGGCTTGTGGAGGGTGCCGGTTTGGGCAGAAGCGTGATGCCTGAAGTGTATGCGCTAAGTCTCATTAGCCTGTTGGCGCTGGCCATTGCCCCATTTGCCACCTTAGCGGGACTAAAAATCAGCGTAGAGATGCAGTAGCCGGAAGCGTCGCCGCCTTACGAAAATCCCTGGAGTTCATGTGAGCACCCAATTAACCGAACGATTTACCAACAAGAGCGAAGCCTCATGCTAAGCGCCTCCCTGCAGCGGCTGTGGCACAAGCTCGGCTCCCCGCGCTGGTTTGTTGCTTTGACCGATGGGTGGGTGAAGGCCCTGGGTTGGATTTCCCTGGTGCTGCTGATCTGGGGTGCCGTCTGGGGCCTGGGGTTTGCTCCCGCGGACTACCAGCAAGGCAACAGTTTTCGCATTATGTACGTTCACGTACCCGCAGCCATGTTGGCCCAAAGTCTCTACATCGGCATGGGTGTGGCGGGATTCATAGGCTTGGTTTGGCGCATGAAGCTGGCAGATGTGGCCCTTACAGCCTGCCTGCCCTTGGGTATGGTGATTACCGCATTGGCCCTGTTTTCCGGCAGCGTTTGGGGGCGACCCACCTGGGGCAGCTGGTGGGAATGGGATGGCC
>CAZWQK010000077.1:0-7699 GCA_964635835.1 uncultured Pseudomonadales bacterium | reverse complement strand
CCACTTTGCCCCTCAAACCAAGTGCCCGCGGACACCGATAGGGCCAGTCCGAAAGGACCCAACAGTCCCGGAGCCACAAATAACTTGCCCATGAATTCAAGCTCAGTGATCGGTGACTCATCGCCTTCCCCGTTACCAGACTGCCAAGTCGAGGCTTCAATCGAAAAGGTGTCGGCTTGGGAACTGCGGTTGGTAACGGAAAACAGGGTATGGGCGTTTTTCGCCAGATGACTGCGCTTGAAAACAACATTATAGCCAGCCGCAACCAAGTCTCGCTCGAGGGTCAGGCCGATAGCAGCGTCTGCGGACTGCGTGTTTTGAACCAAGCTTACAAAATCCACGTCTAGCGGCTGTTCCTGGGTTCCCTTGAGCTGCCAACCGGATGGCGTGTGAATTAGGCCAATTTGACCACCTTTTACCTGCGCCCGGGCAAACACAAGATCCTCACTGATCAAGCTGCGAAAGAAATCGATTTCCACCTCAAGTTGCTGGAGGTCGCCGGCAGCAAAGCGTACTTGCCCGACGCGCACTATGGGATTAAAACCTCGCCAATCGCCGCTTAAGTCCCTTAACTCCACCCGGTAGCTTTGCAGTGCTGCATTTACCCGAGGGGTCAGTTCATCAGCAAAACTCAGCAGCATGCGACCGGTGAGCTGCAGACCTGCTACAACGCCGCTGACCAAGGTGGCCACAAGCAGAAGCAACTTCAAGGTGATCATCAGCGGTGAGTGCGCACCCGCTCTGCTTTGCTCTGGCTTGGATAGTGGCAAAACTCGCCTACCCTTGATTCTGGGATACGTAGGAGAGGTCAAAGCGACCCGCAGGCAGCTCTGGATCAACTTGAAGGCGCAATTCGTAGCCCAGTTTGGCGGTCAGTAGACTATAGAGCTCGGCTTCCTCACCCAATAGGCGATCGGCAACCGCCGCCGTAGTCACCAGGCTATAAAAGCCTTTTTTCCTGTCCGCCTTAATTGTCGCCTTAGTCGTCACCGCCGGCATTTCGGCAGCAAGCGCGCGAAAGATTTCCATGCACACCGACTCCGATGTTTTTATCAGACCCGAGCCCAGGCAATGGGGACATCCCTGGCACATTTGCTGGGCCAAGCTTTCGCGAACGCGTTTGCGGCTGATCTGCACCAACCCCAAGGGAGAAAATTCGAGCACTCGGGTTTTGGCTGGATCACCCGCTAAATTTTCCGTGAGCTTTTCCAACACGGCGGCTTGGTGGTCTGGGTCAGCCATATCGATGAAATCCACTACAACAATTCCACCAAGATTTCGCAGCCGCAGCTGCCGAGGAATTGCTGCTGCCGCCTCCATGTTCGTTTGGAAAGCAGTTTCTTCGAGGTTTTTGCTGCCTAGAAAACTCGCCGTATTCACATCGATGCTAACCATGGCTTCGGTCTGCTCGATTATCAGGGTGCCGCCGCTGCGCAGTCTCACCCGTGGCTGCAGCGCCCCGGCGACCTCATCCTCAATATTGTGCCGTTCAAACATCGGGCGTGTGCCCTGATAAAAGCGCAGCTTATGTTTATGGTTGGGTGCTTGTTTATCTAAATAATCTTCGAGGCTGTGAAACACCTGCGCATCATTGACGTCAATGACCGCTGTCTCCGGACCAACCAAATCTCGTACCAATCGAGTCTGCATGGGTAGCTCTTGATAAAGCAGACAACCGGATGCAGCGCTCTTAGCCTGCTGCTCTATTGTCTGCCACTGCAGTACTAGACGCCGGTAATCCTCGGTCAGCGCCGAGCCGTCGATCTCTTCGCTTTGCGTCCGGGCTATAACGCCCAACCCCTCCGCCTCAACCAAGGGGCGTAGCTGTGCAAACAACCGGCGGCGCTGTTCTTCCTCAGTGATGCGTTGGGACAGTGCAACCTGAGCACTCCTCGGGGTTAGCACCAAATACTTAGACGCTAAAGCAAGCCGAGTCGACAAACGCGCACCCTTGGAGCCTATCGGGTCACGCTCAACTTGCACTTGCAGTTCCTGACCATCACGCAGTAGGTCACGAATGCCAGGCTTGGCCGCCGGCTCATTGGCTGTAACAAGGCTAGAGCGATAGACATCCGCAGCGTGGAGAAACCCTGGACGCTCCAATCCGATATCAACAAATGCTGCCTGCATTCCTGGGATGATGCGAACCACCTTGCCCAGGTATATGTTGCCGGAGACGCTGTATCCGGCCGAACGCGCGATGTGCACTTCGTGCACCGCGCCGTCTTTCACCAGGGCGACGCGGGACTCAAAGTCCGAGACTTGGATCAGCAGTTCTTCAGCCATGCTGTCGTTCGTCCCAGGTGACAAAACCTGCCTGATTTAGCAGTTCCTCTGTTTCCAGCATAGGCAACCCAATTACATTGCTGTAGCTACCTTCCACGCGCTGGACGAAGATCCCGCCGAGCCCCTGAAGCGCATAGGCGCCGGCTTTATCCCAGGGCTCCTGGGTCTGCCAGTAGCGAGCGATTTCCTCTGCACTGATCTCCCTTAGATATACCGCACTGGTCACCACCTTGCTGTAGGTCGTTAGTCCGTCAAACAGCGCGACGCCAGTGCATACATGATGAGCCGAACCAGATAGCTGCTGAAGTATTTCTAGGCAATGCGCTTGGTCTACAGGCTTTCCGAGCAAGGATCCGTCTTTGACAACAATGGTGTCTGCGCCCAGGTTCAATTGCCCCGGTTGCCAACCGGCCTGGGCCTTTGTTTGAGCTAAACGCGCCACGTAGTCTTCGGCGCCCTCGCCCTGCAATGGCGTCTCGTCGATATCTGCAGGGGCTATGTCGAATGGCAATCCCATTTGCGTTAACAAATCGGATCGCCGGGGCGACTGAGAGGCCAGGACAAGGCGTAGTTTCTTGCTCATCATCAGGGTGTGCGAATGCTGCTCAAGGGTCGACTGCTGAACCTCTCATAAATTGGCCACACCAGCATGCTCGTCACGGCAACGGTAAGTGGCTGCAGCACCCAAGGCTGACCCAGCAGAAGATTTAGCACCAAGGCACGGAAAACCTCGGCAAAGAAAACCATGAAAAAAATCAGGATCATACGCTGCACCGGCGTTTGCAGCGCCAGCCGATCCTGATAACGCAGCAGATAAAACGTCACCGCCGCAAAAATGGCACCGTTCAAACCCAGGGGCTCGAGCATCAATCCGTCTACAACAAACCCGCTAAGCCACACAATGGCCATGGCGCGTCGAAAAATAGTGCCTTCGTCAGACCTGCCCAGGGTGAAGAACATGCGGAACAGCGCCCCTCGAAAGTAACCGATGTGGAGGACCCAAAAAACCAGAGCCAGCAAAATCCATTGAGGACGCCAGAACAGCAACCACTCGGGCACGAAGCTTGGTGGTTGCGCCACACCCAAGACCAGACTAAGCGGGATTAACAACATCACAGTCATACCCACAGAGCTCACCTTAATGACCCTCCGGACGGGAATTAATTTGCGCGCCAAGGCCTGGTGCGTCTTGCGTCGGCATTGGCTTGACGCCGCCATCAGCGATAATCAACACGTGGCCAACCTTCGACAGCGCCGCCGAAGGTTTTACCGTTGCACTTAAGTACGGGGTGTCTTGAGCATCCCCCAGGGCGTCAACTACGCCTACGGGATACCCGACGGGAAACCGCCCGCCCAGCCCCGAGGTTTCGATCAAGTCTCCTGCAAGGATGTCTGTCGACGCAGGCAAATCCTCTAACACGAGAGCTTCCGGGCCGCCTGTGCCACCCAATATCATGCGCACTCCGGTCCGACTGTTTCTCACCGGAAGCGCATGATCTCGATCTGTGATCAGCAACACCCAGCTCCTTGCAGCGGCCACATGAACCACTTGTCCAAACACACCCTGAGCATCTACCACGGCCTGGCCCTGACTAATTCCATTCTCGTGCCCCTTATCGACCAACAGTTCAGCGCGCAGCGGGTTCGGCGAAACCCCGACGATTTCCGCTATGGTCACTTGGCTGGGTAGCTGGGCTTTGGATCCGAGCAGCTGGCGCAGGCGCATGTTTTCCTGCTGGAGGTAGTTAAACCGCTGCTGCTGTTGTTGCAGCAAAAGCAGCTGAGCCTGCAAATCACCGCGCTGACGCAGTAGGGATTGCCGGTCGTCGGTAATATCTGCCAACGCCTCCGACATTTGGTAGGGCGCCTGCGCAACGACATAGACCGGTGAGGTCAGGTTTAACAGGCCGGATCGAATACTGGTCAGCGCAGATTGCAGGGTATTCGGCACCCAGCTCGCAGGTACTTTATCGACGCGGGGGATGGAGCCATCGATAGTCACCAACGCAAAAGAAGCAGTGAGCATGGCCAACAGTAAGTAGCCAGCACCAGGTCTTTTGGCAAACAGCGTTTTAATGTCACTCCTCCGAGGTCAACGGCTTCCCCTCGAGGCAGCCACTCACGAGTATTTGCCGCTCACGAAGTTGAGAGTAAGTCCGCGTTGCCGGCTTGATCCATTAATTCAAGGGCCTTGCCACCGCCACGCGCTACACACGTCAGGGGGTCATCGGCAATAATCACTGGCAGGCCGGTTTCCTCGGCGAGCAGCACATCGAGATCTCGAAGCAACGCGCCGCCACCCGTCAACACCATCCCCGTTTCAGCAATATCCGACGCCAGTTCGGGAGGGCATTGCTCAAGGGCCGCCTTAACTGCTTGCACAATCACCGACAGCGGCTCCTGTAGCGCCTCCAAGATTTCGTTGCTGTCCAGGGTGAAGCTGCGGGGAATACCTTCAGCAAGGTTGCGACCGCGCACGTCGATTTCGCGAATATCTTTCTGCGGGTAGGCAGCGCCAACCTCTTGCTTGATGCGCTCCGCGGTAGCTTCACCAACCAGGCTACCTTGCGTCCGCCTGATATAGGCGACAATGGCTTCGTCAAAACGATCGCCACCAACCCGGACGGATTCTGAGAACACCACACCGTTTAGAGAAATAATGGCGATTTCTGTGGTGCCGCCGCCGATATCCACCACCATGGTGCCCACGGCTTCATGAACCGGCAGTCCGGCACCTATGGCTGCAGCCATGGGTTCTTCCACAAGGCGCACATCCCGGGCACCTGCTGAGAGGGCGCTTTCTCGAATGGCGCGCCGCTCCACTTCGGTCGATTTGCAGGGCACACAAATTAGGACTCTGGGGCTGGGGCGGATGAATGAGTTTTCGTGCACCTTGGCGATGAAGTAGGTCAGCATTTTTTCGGTGACGAGAAAATCCGCAATGACGCCGTCTTTTAGCGGTCTAATCGCAGTGATGTTGCCCGGCGTTCGGCCAAGCATTCGTTTAGCGTCTAGACCCACTGCAGCCACACTCCGCTGGTTTCCTTGCTGACGCAAGGCCACTACAGATGGCTCGTCCAGAACAATGCCCTCCTCGCGGATGTAAATCAGGGTATTTGCAGTTCCCAAATCAATGGATAGGTCCCTTGAGAAGAGGCCGCGGAAATTCTTTAACATCGACGCGCAAGCTCCGAAAACCAAAGGGCAATCATAGGCTTATGCTTTGTGAAAAGCACGACTAACATTGCCGGATATTCGGCTTTTTCACGCCAGAGCGGCCAATAAAAACCAACCCGGGAGCAAGCGTTATCGCCGGCCCAAGCCAGCATTCTTGCGGCAACCGGTTTACAATTGCGCGCCGTCATTAATTAACCACTGAAGAGTATGAGCCAGACTACCGAAACGTCAGCCGACGAATCCGCGCCAACACCCGGCACCGGCATTGACGTCACCCATCTATCGGCGCTAGCGCGATTGGCCATCGATGCCAAAACCGCGTCTGCTGCCGCAGCCGATTTGGAATCCATCGTAAATCTCATCGACGCCATGCGCAGCGTAAACACTGATGGGGTTGAGCCCCTTTCGCACCCTCTGGACGGTGTCGCCCGATTGCGAGCGGACCAGGTCACCGAAAATCCAGACCCCAAGCACTTCCAGCGCAACGCCCCGGCAACCTCAGATGCCTATTATCTCGTCCCCCGCGTAGTTGAATAAGGCCAAATCACCGATGACTGAGTTACATTCTTTACGCGACATGAGCCTAGCCCTGGCCCAGGGCAAGGTCTCCAGCGTCGAGCTGACCCAAGAGCACCTGGTTCGGGTTAAGACGCTGGATGCGAGTCTTAACAGCTTTATCACCCTGACTGAGGATGAGGCCCTAGCTCACGCCGCCGCCGCGGATGGCCTGCGCGCTAAAGGCGATTCGCGCCCGACCTTGGGGCTGCCCATGGCTCACAAAGACATTTTCTGTACTAACGGTGTGCTCACCACCGCGGGCTCAAAGATGCTGAGCAACTTCGTTGCACCTTATGACGCCACGGTGGTGTCAAAGTTCGCAGACGCCGGCATGGTCAGCATCGGCAAAA
The DNA here is from genome assembly GCA_964635835.1 of uncultured Pseudomonadales bacterium. GTDB lineage: Bacteria > Pseudomonadota > Gammaproteobacteria > Pseudomonadales > Azotimanducaceae > UBA4421. The sequence continues at coordinate 1,328 of CAZWQK010000077.1, read as the reverse complement.
CGAACATGGACGAGTTCGCGATGGGCTCTTCTAACGAAACCAGCTACTTCGGCGCCGTGGCCAACCCCTGGGATGTCACGCGGGTGCCGGGAGGATCCTCTGGTGGCTCAGCCGCAGCTGTTGCCGCCGGCTTGGTTGCCGGCGCTACTGGCACCGACACCGGAGGCTCTATCCGTCAACCCGCCGCTCTTTGCGGAATCACGGGACTTAAGCCCACCTACGGCAGAGTTTCCCGCTTCGGCATGATCGCCTTCGCATCCAGTCTGGATCAGGCGGGCCCAATGACTCGAGATGCCGAGGATGCCGCCCTCATGCTCAGCGTTATGGCGGGTTTTGATGCAAAGGATTCCACCAGCGCTAACCGCGACGATGCCTGGCTTAACGCAATCATCCATGGAGGCATTGCCGATCTTGACCGCCCACTGGTCATCGGCCTGCCCGATCAGTACTACGAAAACGGCAGTAATCAGGCGTCCATTGACCTTGCTCGGCAAGAGCTGGAGCAACTGGGTCATAGCTTTAAACGGGTTTCGTTGCCCCATACCGACGCTGCCATACCCGTCTACTACGTTCTCGCTTCCGCTGAGGCGTCGACTAATTTATCTCGATACGACGGCGTGAGATTTGGCCATCGGTGCGATAACCCAACATCGCTTCAGGATCTGTACGAGCGCTCGAGGGAAGAGGGCTTTGGCGCCGAGGTCAAACGCCGCATTCTCACGGGCACCTACACGCTGTCCGTTGGCTACTTTGACGCGTATTACCTAAAGGCTCAGAAAATCCGCCGGCTCATCGCCCAAGACTTCGATACCGCGTTTGCTGAGGTGGACTTATTGCTCACCCCAACCTCGCCCACACCCGCTTTCAAACAAGGTCAGCTTACCGACGACCCCGTAGCCATGTATCAGCAAGATTTGTATACCGTGCCCACCAGCTTGGCGGGTCTGCCGGCCATGTCACTGCCCTGCGGATTTACGGAGAATTTGCCTATGGGCATGCAACTCATTGCGCCAGCATTTCGCGAGGACCTAGCACTGGGCCTTGCGGCACAATTTCAACGCCAAACCGACTGGCACCTTAAGCGACCGGGAGAAATCAATTGAGTTGGGAAGCCGTTATCGGCCTGGAAATTCACGTGCAGCTTGCCACGCAAAGCAAAATTTTTTCCGGTGCCAGCACAGCCTACGGAGCTTCGCCTAACGCTCAGGCGTGCAACGTTGATTTGGGCTTACCCGGCGTGCTGCCTGTACTAAACGAACGCGCGGTGGAAATGGCGGTTCGATTTGGCCTTGCTATCGGCGCCCAAATCAACCTGCACTCCATCTTCG
>CAZWQK010000076.1:2150-7735 GCA_964635835.1 uncultured Pseudomonadales bacterium | reverse complement strand
TGACGCTGACTAGTCTGCTCCTAGGCTGCCTGAGCCCAATGGCGGGCGGTTTGCGTCTGCCACATCAGGGTGGTCGCCGCTTCCGAGGCCAAAAGACTCAACAGCATCAGCAAGCCGATCACGCTCAGCAACACCAATCCGCCCTGAGCAGGAAGGCCCGATGCAGCACTACGGGCAGCGCGCCTCATGGGACGGGGGCAGACATTAACGGCACGGCAATCTCCACAGGCCGCCAAGCGGGTTCACTATGTTCTCGCTCGACGCGCAGGAAAAACCGCACCGCAAGCAGCACCACACGCGCGTCTGTGGGCAGCCTCGCCTGGTCAAAATAACCCATCTGCCCGCTGCCACTGGTGCGGATTGCGCCGTAGCGAAAATGCAGCCGCTGCACCCCGGTTACCAGTTCAAGGGCATTGCCGCGCACCGGTTTTTGCCAGAGCCCGTAGGTTTGCGAGCCGCCTCCTCTGACGCGACTTTCCGCTATGTAGAGCCGGGAACCCGTGGGAGCCCAGAGCCTGGCGTCTGCTGCCAGACCAAGTTGCTCCAGGTCTGCCGACACCGGCGTGCCATCAAAGGTTTCGCCGGTGCTGGCGTTCTCCAGCTCGCCGCTGCCTGCATGCCAGGAAAAACGCACCCGGCCTTGGGCATGCCAGGTTCTGGTGGCACTGAACAGCACCCCCCGCTGGCAATCACTGATGAACACCAGGTCACCGGAATTGATGCGCCCGTCCGCCCGGTGGAGCGCCGCCTCGCCACGCCCCTGACCCAACGCCTGATTCAACGTTGCAAGAGGCTGACCGTAGCCCCGCACCAACAGAGCCTGGGATCCCCTCGCCAAACCCTGGATGTCCGCAAAAGTCGGCGCGCTGTGGGGGTCGTCGACAATTTCAACCGCAGGCCAAGGCGCCAGTACGCCCAGATGCTCCCAAGCCAGGTTTAGCGTGTTGACCGTGGTCTGGGGCCCCGCCAAACAGCCCAAATGTCCGGCACCAGCCAGGGCCTGACGGAACATCTGGGTCACCAAACCAATGCTTTCCCGCTCGCTGGCTCGGTAACCCAGGTGCTTGCTCGCGCCGCTTCCCGCAACCAGCAGATGAGCACCCACCGCCAACAGCAGCAGCCCCAAGCCCAGAGAGATCAGCAGCTCCAGCAAGCCAAAGCCCCGAATCCCCGTAGCATCCGTTAGGCGACTGCTCATCTCACGCCCAGGCGGATTTCGCGCCAATCGTTCACTGCGGTGCCAGCTATCGGCCCCGGCCCAGGAGTCGAAGCGCCGACGCCAACAGCCCCGTTACCGGGCCAGCCCACCACCACGCTGAGGGTGTCGGTCACCAAAAACGACGCCTCAAAACCTTGCAAACGCGGCGTCCATCGAGTTTCCGGTGACGTCGCCGTAGTCGCCTGACCGCTCTCCCAGTCCAATACGGCATTGCAGGTGGAAACCGCCAGACGATAGTCCAGTGTGCAGCCCAGCACCAAGTGCTCGTAGGCCACCCACTGATCCGCAGAGCACCAGCGATTTCGGCAGTTAACCGTCGTGGGCAGTCCCCCGGAGGAGCCCACAGTCCCGGCGTACTCGGGTAACCAATGGCCGGGGGAAATATGGTTCGCAGGCCAAAGCCCAAAGGCATGGAAGGCAAAGGCGCGATCCAGCGCCAATTCCGCAGCCTGCAACGCCAGCTGCTGATGCTCCAGCTCCCCAGCGCTGTTGAGAGATCGCAGCATCAGGATCTGAACGCCGGTTACCGGTAACGCCAGCAGCAACATGGCCAGCAACACCTCGATAAGGGAAAAGCCGCCACGGGCCCGAAGGTCGCGGTGAATAATTGGTCGATAAGGCCCGGTCATCAACAGCGCTCAGTCAGACGCCCAGCTTTGGCGTCCTAGCTGATCCACGGTCCACTGCGCTTCTTCACCTGGGGTGAGATCCCGGGCAGTCAGCTGAAAACCCTCAGCGCTACCACGGACCTGAATGTCAAAGGCGCGCTTGGTGGCGGGATTAAAGGGACAAAGCGCTTCTGCCAAAACGCCACTGGCCTGTTCTCCGACGCCGTCACCGTCGCCATCGGCCAGGGTCAGCCACGGACTGTCCTCGTCGGGATTTACCGCCAATGCGGCACTGTGCAGGGTTTGAACACAGCCTAGTAGCTCCAGCTTCATGGCGGTCACGGAGGCCTGATGCTGTTGCGCTCCATAACGGGGCACTGCCAGCCACGTCAGCAGCGAGATCAGGGCCAGCACCACCACCAGTTCCAGCAGCGAGAAGCCGCGCATGCCAACGCCAGGACTTTCTGGCTCTGTTCTTGGGTGCCGGGGATATGCGGGTCTTGGAGGGCTTGAGACGCCAACAAGATTCTTGAGTTCCAAGCAATCAAGGATTGGCGACTTAAGGGTTGGGAGCTTAAGAGACGGCAACGTTAGGAATTGGATAGTCTGTCGGGCCATGGCCTAAGCATGGCCGATCCCGCCACCTTAGCCAGGGGCCTTACCCCATCACCCCATAGGCCACGGCGCAAAAAAGCCTCAGCCGCCTAGGACCTACACCGTGAGAAGAATCTTACCTACCGTGTCGTTACCCGCCATCAGCCCGTGGGCATCGGCGGTTTGCTCGATGGGGAACTTCGCCTCGATAATCGGTGTGATTTCCCCGGCCTCGATTCGCGGCCATACGTCCCGGCACAGGCCATCCATTACCAGGGCTTTGTCACCAATGGGCCTGGCACGCAGGGTCGAGCCGATGACCCGGATGCGTTTTCGCATCAACAGGCTTAAATCCGCTTCGGCTACAGCGCCACTCATCAAACCAATGAGCACCAGCCGCCCACCCAATCCTAGCGCCGTTAGATTATCCATCAGATACTGACCGCCCACGGGATCCAGGATCACATCCACACCTGCCGCGCCGCTGGCTTCCAGCCAGTCCTGTACCCCGGGCAAAAAGGATCCCTCATGACGAATAGCGCCGCCGCTGGCGCCCAGTTCAACACACTGAGCAAGCTTGTCTTGATTGCCTACGGTGACAAAGCAGGGATTGTTGGTGTACTTGAGCATTTGCACCGCCGCCGTGCCCACACCGCTGGCACCGGCATGCACAATCACCCGCTCGGTTGGGGCCAACGCTGCTTCCATATACAAGTTCAAATAAGCGGTGGCGAAAACCTCGGGCAGAGCCGCTGCGTCCACGCAGTCTACACCCTTGGGCACCGGCAGCACTTGGCCCGCTGGCACTACGGCTTCCTCGGCGTACCCGCCGCCGGCTAGCAGCGCACAAACTTCATCGCCCAAGGCGAAGCTGGCAACGCCCTCCCCCAGTTCGGTAACGATGCCTGAGCATTCCAAACCCATGATGGGACTGGTGCCAGGAGGCGGGGGATAAGCACCCCCGCGCTGCAGCAGATCCGCTCGATTAATGGCCGACGCTGCCACCTGTATGCGGACTTCACCGGGACCGCAAACCGGCCGCTCAAACTCCGCCCAACGTAATTCATCACCCGCTACTTGAATCGCTTTCATCGCGCCTGCTCCCTGTTTTTTTGGGGCCTAAGTCATTGGTCTACCAAGACATGCGAATTTTCAAACCCCGGTCGTGCAGGTACTGCTTCAGGCCGCTGACTCGATAATCTCCATAGTGCACCATGGAGGCCACCAGCGCGGCATCGGCCTTACCCTGAGTGAGCACGTCGTGCAAATGCTCTGGTAAACCCGCACCCCCGGAGGCGATTACGGGTATGCGTACCGCCTCTGCAATCATTGCGGTTAGCGGAATGTCGTAGCCATCTCGAGTGCCATCGGCATCAATCGAATTCACCACCAGCTCGCCAGCCCCCCGCTGCTCGCCTTCCAGAGCCCAGGCTAGCGCATCACGACCGGTGGGTGTGCGACCGCCATTAATGACGATTTCAAAACCACTGGGCTGCTGCGCATTGGCTTCAACCCTGCGGACGTCCATAGACAGCACGATGTTCTGATCACCGACGGCCTCCGAGCACTCGTTGATTAGATCCGGCCGCGCGACGGCAGCAGAGTTCACGTTGATTTTTTCCGCGCCAGCCAGACGCAGATCCGTGGCATCGGCCACGCTACGAATACCCCCGCCCACGGACAGCGGGATAAATACTTGGCTGGCCACGGACTCCACCACATCCAGCATGATGTTGCGCTTATCGCTGGACGCCGTGATGTCGTAAAACACCAGTTCATCCAGCCCGTCCAAATAATATTCCCGGGCCTTTTCAACGGGATCACCGATGTTTTTGGTGTTAACGAATTTAACGCTTTTAGCCAGGTGCCCGTCCCTGACATCCAGACAGGCCACCACACGTTTACTGAGCATGGTTTTTTTCCTTTGGCTCATTTGGTTGCCACCGGCCATCCCACTTGCCATCCCACTGGGCGAAATTTTCAAATAGGCGCAGGCCCACTCGCCCACTTTTTTCCGGATGAAACTGGGTACCCACGTAGTTGTCTTTGCCCAGGGCGCAGACAAAGTCGTGCTCGTAGTCGGTCACCGCCAGGGCGTGCTCCGGTGAGCTGGGGTTGGGGTAGTAACCGTGAACAAAATAAAATTCGTCGCCGGCCTCAATACCGGCGAGCACCGGATGGGGCTGACGCACCCGCACCTCGTTCCATCCCATGTGCGGGATTTTCAGGTCCGGCCGATTCAACTGAAAGCGCTGCACACGGCCGCCGATAAGGCCAAGGGTTTGCGTATCGTTTTCTTCGGAGTAATCCAGGGACACCTGCATGCCGAGACAAATCCCCAGCACCGGTATGCCGCTGGCGATGGCTTGTTTCAAGGCAAGGTCCAAGCCGCGTTCGCGCAGGCTGCGCATGGCCGCACCGGCGGCGCCAACGCCGGGAAAGATGATGCGTTCCGCCTGGGCCAGGGCATCAGGATCCGCGGAGAACTCAGCCGCCAGCCCCACTTCGCTGCAGGCGCGTTTAACGCTGCCTAGATTTCCTGCGTCGTAGTCCAGTATCAATGTCACGATGAAAAGCGCCCTGCTGCGAGGGCGCAAATACTAGCCGAAGCCGCAAAAATTCACTAGATGTACACGCCTCCACTGGAACCATTGCGCCCTTCCAAACCAGCCCTGAGGCACAGCCACTATGAGCGAGCATCCCAGCAAGATCGGATATTTGTTGATCAATCTCGGCACCCCGGATTCACCCGAGGTCAAAGATGTGCGCCGCTATCTGGGCCAGTTTTTGATGGATCCTCACGTTCTTGACGTACCTTGGGCCTTACGGGCGTTGATTGTGAATGCATTTATCCTGCCGTTTCGGCCGAAAGACAGCGCCGAGGCTTACAGCAAAATCTGGACTCCGGAAGGCTCACCGTTGCTGGTCAAGAGTCAGGCGTTGGCGGACAAACTGCACCAGCGGCTGCAGGCGCCCGTGGCCCTGAGCATGCGTTATGGCAAGCCTTCCATCGCCGACGGCCTGCAGAGCCTGCACGAGAACGGTGTGACCCAAGTGTGCATCGTGCCTTTGTATCCTCATTATGCGGACTCCACCATTACCACCTCGGTGAACGCCGCCATCGAGCATTTGCCCACCGGTATGCAGGGCGATGTCATCCAGCC
>CAZWQK010000076.1:0-2050 GCA_964635835.1 uncultured Pseudomonadales bacterium | reverse complement strand
GTCGCCAACTATCTGGAGGTTCCCGCCGAGCGCTACAGCGTCAGCTTTCAGTCCCGGCTGGGCCGCATTCCTTGGCTAACCCCCTACACGGATCAGGTACTAGAGCAGATGCCCAGTCAGGGCATCAAGCACGTGGCCGTGGCCTGCCCCGCCTTCGTGGTAGATAACCTTGAGACACTGGAAGAAATGGGCATGCAGGGCGAGGAGACCTTTCTCGAAGCCGGCGGCGAGTCCTTTACCCTGATCCCCTGCATTAACGATGACGACCTGTGGGTCGAGGGCTTAGCTGCTCTATGCCTGCAGCAGGCCGAGGGCCTAAGCGCCGCCTGAGCCAGTCGCGCTTCTCATTCCACAATAGCCGCAGTGAGCGCAGAGACCTCACTGTAGAAGGTGCGTACCAGGGGCTGTGCAAACATCGACTTGCGGGCTACGAAACGCACCGGGCGAGCCAGCTCCTCAGCAGGCAGGCGAATGAGCTTGCTCTCGGCGATGCCCAGGGTTTTTGCCACCCCCGTTGGCACTAGACCGTGACCAAAATCTGACAGAGCCATTTGCGCCACCGCAAAAAACGATTCCAACGACGTGCTGCGGACTAAGTTCAAGCGCTGCATGTCTTCTTCAATGGAGCCCCAAGCCCCAGACCTAGACTCAATGGTCATAACATCCAGGGGCGCGCCGCTACGATATCGAATCTTCTTCAAACCTGATGGAATGATCACCATGGGTTCTTGGCGGATCACCTCAGACACCAGATCCGTATCCGCGTCAGGGCTACCGGTGCAAATACCGACCATGTATTCCCCGGAACGCAGCCGGTCCAGGACCACGGGAGACCGCTGGGCATGAAACTCGAATTCCACCCCGGGCATACTGTCACGAACCTGCGCAAACAGTGTTGAGCCCCAGCTGGCCAGGATAGCCTCGGAAACGCCCAGAATAATCTTGCCCTTGCGCAGCGCATTGTCCTCTAAAAACACGCTTCGCAGCTCTGACAACAACGGCGTCACCCGCTCCACCAGACGCGTGCCGTGATGGGTTAGCACCACTCGACGGCCGTGGCGTTCAATCAAATCCCGATCGTAGTAGCGCTCAAGGGCGGCAATGCGCTTGGATACCGCGGACTGGGAAATCCGCAGGTCAGTGCTTGCCTCCATCATGGTGCCTGCCTTGGACAGCGCTATCAGGGTTTCTAAATTTTCGATCACAGGCGGGCTCTCCAGTCGCCAGCGGGTTCGGACCGAACGCGCATGGCCAGGTCGGCTAATTAGTTTCGTTTAACTCATCAATCATATTCTAATCGGTCCCTTTATTCATATATTCCTAAACACTATCGTGGCGTCATGTTATCTGCCCCACCGCTCTGGATCCTCGTCACCCTTAGCGCCTTCGCCACCAGCGTACTGTCGGGCCTGGTCGGTATGGCTGGCGGCACGGTGCTACTGGTCATCCTCGTCACCGTACTGCCCGTCAGCAGTGCCATGGTTCTTCATGCGGCAACCCAACTGACCGCCAACGGCTCTCGAACCTTTATGCTGAAAGCGCATATTCTGTGGGGCCTGCTGCCCCTGTATTTGCTGGGTGCTGGCACCGCCATTGCCATAGCCACCTATCTGATCATCGTTCCTGAGCCCGCTTGGGTGCTGATTCTGATTGGCGCGTTTGCTTGGGCGGGTCGTTGGAGCCAGTCCGTGCAGGGCTTGAACATCACCAAGCCGCTAACCACAATAATGTGCGGATTTGTGGTCACCTTCGCGCAGCTGATTGCCGGCGCCGCAGGCCCACTGTTGGATCTGTTTTATCTCAATAGCGGTCTAGGACGTCAAAGCATTGTGGCCAACAAAGCCTTAACCCAGACCATTTGACACAGCCTGCGTATCGCCTACTACGGCATATTAATCAGCGTGGACAGCCAGCTTGCTTGGTGGATTTTTCCCCTCGTGATCCTTGCCGCAGTGTTGGGCACTCGCACCGGCGTTAGCCTGCTGGCACGATGTCGGATTTCAGCGTATCAACCAGCAAATCATTCTGATTATTGCCACCCTTTGCATCC
>CAZWQK010000075.1:3194-7759 GCA_964635835.1 uncultured Pseudomonadales bacterium | reverse complement strand
CGGATCATTATGCAAATCGAAGATCTGTCTGATCCGTTGGTGAGCCGGCCGCGGATCGGCGAAGAGGGTCATCTCGGTGATCTCGAAACCAGCCAGATCCTGTGCATGGTCTCCTATGGCTGCCTGCGATGTGGCAAAAACTGGCAAGCTATTGGCGAAGTGAAATTTCAAGGCGGGAATCAAAGCCTGGGCTTGAACCTGTGTGGTCAGGGCAATCACGGCGTCTAGATCGGTGCGTGCACGGGGCAGAAATTCCAACGCTTCGCCAAGAATATTCGCCAGTTCCCGGCGGCGTGCGTCGCTGGCGGACACTTGCATGGCGCCGCCGACCGCTCCGGTCAGTTCCTTGATGTTGGAAAATGGCGCCTCGGTGACTGGGTAGGGCCACGCCGTGGTGAATGCTTCCTTGGCGCGCAGTGCCCAATTGGACTCGTTGTACACAATCAGGACTTTGCTGACGCCGCGTGCTCGGACATGCTCGGCCAGCGAGAGCGCCTCGTCCTCTATGGCAATACCAAACTGGAACAGCTGCGGCTCGGGTTCGGCGGAGGGTAGAGAAAGGTCCGTACGAGGCTTGGCCAATGCCGCTTGGCTGTGGACATCGAGGTAATTGAGTACCAGTCGCGGCATTCGACTGCCGCGCGTCAACTGACTGAATATCTCGACTTCCGATTTGATCAGCGGGCCGATCAGAACGTCCATCCCGTCATTCATAGCCTGCCTGACCAGGGTTTCCATTGCGGCTGAACCGGTATCGTAGATTCTGATCTGCGGTCGATTCGTAGGGCTCTCCGTGAGGTAGGCGGCTATCAATCCGTCCCGGACGGCGACGCCTGCGGCACCATAAGTGCCGGTGATGGGTAGCAGTATGCCCATGTTCGGGCGCCGATAGTCGGTCAGTTGCTGCAGTGCCACGGGTGGATGTTGTGCTGCTGGATGTGACGGGAAGCGCTGCCGCCAAGTCAGCCAGGCATTTTTTTGTGCCGTCGCGGTGGTCGCATTGCGCACCTGTTGCTGCAGGAACCACCAAGCATGCCGAGTGGGTTCGGCCAGGTGTTCCGGCGCGCGGCGTGCTTGTGACAATGCGGCCCAGATTTCCTCATTGAGATCGCCAGCAGGCTGGCTTGCGGTGACCGACCTGGCTAGGCTGGCGCTAATCAGACTTTCGGCGCGACACCTGAAATCAGATAGCAGGGCGCAGATTTGTGCGTTCAACACAAAGTCATCGTACAACGGTTCAGTCAGCTGCGACTGTAACTGTTGTGCCTGTATCGCATCGCCAAGACCGATCCATGCCGTGGCGGCAGTACGCAGGTAGCTGTCCCTGAGTGCGGTATCGAGAGAGACCGGTACTGGCATGGGTAAGGCTTGCAGAGCGGCGCTGAAGTCGTTGCGTGCATTGAAAACTTGTGCTGCCAGCACGCGTAGTTGCGTGGCGCGCCGCGGGTCTGCCGATGCTGCCTGCAGCAGTAACGTATTGGCATCCAGGTCCTGTAGCGAGGCGTTGCTCATAGGCGGATTCTGCGTGCTTTGACAGGCAGAGAGCGTCAGAATGATGGCGAGGGATTGGAGGAATCGAAGCAGCATGACTGGGCGATCAAACTCGGGTGTCCTATACATGGTAGCCACACCTATTGGGCACCTGGGGGACCTTTCCCGTCGAGCAGAAGAAGTCCTCAAAACGGTGCATACAGTGGCAGCAGAGGATACCAGACGAACTCGTGTGCTGTTAGAGCACATCGGACATCGTGCGCCAGCACTGGTCAGTTTGCATGAGCATAACGAACAGGATCGGCTTGCCGGTCTGCTGCAGACGTTGGGCGAGGGGCTCGACGTTGCAGTGGTTTCAGATGCAGGAACGCCGCTGCTGAATGACCCCGGTTATCTGCTTGTCCAGGCCGCTATGGCGGCGGGCGTGCGCACGGTGCCTGTGCCTGGCCCGAGTGCTGTAACAGCAGCCTTGAGTGTTTGTCCATTACCCTGCCATCCTTTCCGCTACGTTGGATTTCTTGCCGCTAAGCCCAAAACGCGCCAGCAGCAGTTGAGTGAGTACCTGATGGACGGCGACGCCATCGTATTTCTTGAGTCGCCGCGGCGTATCGTGGCGACGCTGACCGCTCTCGAGAGCATGACTGAACGGCGCATCATGCTCGCCCGCGAGCTCACCAAGCAGTATGAAACCCTCTACGTGGGCCGGGCGCAGGAACTGTTGGTTGCGCTAGGCCCTGCACCCAAAGGCGAATTCACCGGTGTGATAGAGAATGGCGAAAAGCAACGCGCCGGCTACGATCAGCGTCACGTCGTCAAAACATTGCTGCAGGAGTTGCCCCCTGCCAAGGCCGCGAAACTGGCGGCTGCCATCTGTAAGGTGCCGAAAACCGAGTTATACGATCTTGCCGTATCTTTGACGGGTCACGATTGAGTCCAAGCGCTTGTGCTGCGCAACGTTCGCGCATAGGCTTGCGCTTGAGTCAGCCGAGCAGTCGCCGGTCCCGCATGGGACGGGAGGAAAGTCCGGGCTCCACAGGGCAGGGTGCCAGGTAACGCCTGGGAGGCGCGAGCCTACGGAAAGTGCAGCAGAGAGTAGACCGCCACAATCGGAAACGGTTGCGGTAAGGGTGAAAGGGTGCGGTAAGAGCGCACCGCGCGAGTGGTAACACGTCGCGGCAAGGTAAACCCCACCTGGAGCAAGGCCAAATAGGGATCCTTTGACGTTGTCCGCGTTGGATCCGGGTAGGCCGCTTGAGGTCGTTGGTGACAGCGACCCTAGATGAATGACTGTTCACGACAGAACCCGGCTTACAGGCTGACTCTCAATTCCCCCTTGCCCCGCGCTTTACGGAACCCTTGTCGGGCCTAAAATCCACCTATTTTTCTGAAGGTTATCGGTGCTTTGAAGATTTTTGTTGGTTGACTCAATTGCTGTCGGGACTGTAGTGTGCCGAATTGGGAAAAAGTGGAGAAAAGTGGGTAATTTGCCAGTCCTCCGAGGCATCCTTTCGTTTCGCCTCTGAGTCATCAACTGCTTTTGATATCGGCAAATCAATCCGTCAAGAAAATCATGTTTCGCGGCATCAGCTCGGTATCCATGGACGCCAAAGGTCGTATGGCATTGCCCTCGCGGTATCGCGATACGGTTGCCGTCGCCAGCGACGGGCGGGTGGTGGTCACCATTGATATGCGTGAATCCTGCCTGCTGCTCTACCCCCTCACCGAATGGGAGCAGGTCCAGGACCGGCTGGAAAGCCTGTCTAACATTAACCCGCAGGCAAGACTACTTCAGCGTTTGTTGATTGGTCACGCTACTGATCTTGATCTGGACGCTGCTGGCCGCCTGTTACTGCCCGCCATGCTGCGAGACTTCGCCCATTTGAAGAAAAAACTGGTCTTGGTCGGCCAAGGCAACAAAATCGAAATATGGTCAGCAGACCACTGGCAGCAACGCCTGGATCTTTGGCTGGAGGAGGGTGCCGCGTTGCTGGATAGTGACGCACAGTTTGAAGGGTTGTCCGTATGACAGCGCCCGAAACCGAAGCAGAAAACCGCCAGCAGCATCAGCCGGTTTTACTCCATGAGACCATCGCTCACCTGTTGGGTGGTGATGCTGGCCACCCAGACTCGTCTGCCACCGGGGTGTTCGTGGATGCCACCTTTGGTCGCGGTGGCCACAGCAGGGCGCTGCTGAGTGGTTTAGCCGCAGACGGCAGGCTCATTGGTCTGGACCGAGACCCTGACGCCGTGGCCCAGGGTGGTGAGCTAGCGAGACAGGACCCTCGGTTTTCTATTCATCAAGCGCGATTCTCTGCTTTGTGCCAAATACTGGAGACGCTTGGCGTTGCCGGGGTTCAGGGGATACTGATGGATATTGGCGTGTCGTCCCCACAACTGGACACGCCTGCCCGGGGCTTCAGCTTTTACGCCGACGGTCCGTTAGACATGCGCATGAACCCAGCGGAAGGCCAATCTGCAGCCCATTGGCTCAATGCCGCCGAGGAAGGCGAGATAGCGCAAGTGCTTTGGATATACGGTGAGGAGAAACATGCGCGACGAATCGCCAAGGCTATCGTTGGCGCGCGACCACTACAGACAACTTTAGACCTGGCCGGTGTCGTGGCCGACGCTATGCCGAAGCCCAGAGGCGCTCAGCGCAAACACCCGGCGACGAAAACTTTTCAAGCCGTTCGTATCAGGGTCAATGAAGAATTCGATGAGCTCGAACAAGGCCTGCAGCAGGGTTTTGACGCCCTGGACATAGGCGGGCGTTTGGCGGTAATCACTTTTCACTCCCTGGAAGACCGTAAAGTAAAACACGCGTTTCGCCAGCTAAGTCAGCCTCCTAAAATGCCTCGTCGGCTGCCTCTGCGCCATTTGCAGGAGCAAGTTCCAGGTCGATTGGTTTGCCCCCCCATTAAAGCTTCGGTTGAGGAGCAGACAACGAACCCCAGATCTCGTAGCGCAACTTTGCGCGTTATCGAGAAGGTGCGACAACCGTGATCGGCCAATGCAGCTTCTTGGTCGCCAACTCCGCAAGCGTAAAAAAGCGCAGCAACCGATGGCGCATGCAA
>CAZWQK010000075.1:0-3184 GCA_964635835.1 uncultured Pseudomonadales bacterium | reverse complement strand
CACAGTTCACATCGCTGGGGGTTTGGCCGGTATTGACAATGACGATTCTGATCTTCGGCGTGGTCGCCAGTGGCATTACCTTGGTTAGAGGGGCCCAGGAACTGCGGTCGCTACATACGGCCCTGGACCAATCACAAACGAAACAAAATCGTTTGTTAGCCGAACACACCAGACTTTTGCTGGAGCGCAGCACCTTCGCTGGCCTGCAGACCGTAGAAGTAGTCGCGACACAAGAACTACAAATGGGATTTCCGCAAGACATCAACGAGGTGATGCCATGAGTCTCTGGCGTCACTATCTGTTTTTGGTGTGTTTTTCCATTGCTGCCCTGGCGCTCTCGGCTCGCGTGGTTTACCTAGGGGTTACCGAGCATGACTTCCTGCAGGAAGAAGGCGATCGGCGCTCGGTCTATCGAGAAGATCTGCCAGCCATGCGGGGGATGATTTACGACCGCAATGGCGAGGCCTTAGCCGTTAGCACTCCAGTATTTGCCGTCGCCGTAAACCCCCAACTGTTCGATACGTCCAATGGTCAGGGGCTGGCCCAGCTTGCACGGGCGCTGGATCTTGGACCGGAGGATCTAAAGAACACCATTGTCAATAATCGCCAGCGAGGTTTTCTGTATCTGCGTCGCCACGTGAGTTGGGAGACCATGAACGCGGTACGTCGGCTTAGACTGGGTCATGTATCTTTTAAACCCGAGTATCGACGTTACTATCCAGCCGGTGAATCTGTTGCCCACGTAGTGGGAATGACAAACATCGACGACCTTGGCTTGGAGGGAATCGAACTCGCCTTTGAGGAACAGCTGCGCGGTGAGCCGGGAACTAAGACAGTGCTGCGCGATCGCAAAGGGCAAGCGATCAACGATCTGGAATATGGAAAATCACCCCGGTTCGGCACTGATCTGCAGCTCAGTATTGATTCTCGTCTGCAGTACATTGCCTATCGCGAGCTGAAGTCTGCGGTACATAGCCATGCTGCCAAGTCCGGCTCGCTTATTATGGTTGATGCCAAAACAGGCGAAATTTTAGCCTTGGTCAACCAGCCGTCCTTCAATCCCAATGGGCCCATTAATCAACGGGTACCGACTCGCAATCGGGTGGTGACAGACACCTATGAGCCGGGGTCCACGATTAAGCCTTTTACCGCCATGGCTGCCCTGGAGACCGGTCGTTATCGAGGAGACAGCCAAATAGAAACGTCGCCAGGATACTTTTGGATCGACAATAAAATGATTCAAGACCCGGTGAATCTCAACACGGTCTCCCTGGCCCAAGCGATTCAAAAGTCCAGTCAGGTAGCCATTGCCAAGGTGACCTTGGACCTGCCCAAGGGCATGGTGTTTCAGGTGCTGCAACGCAGTGGTCTTGGTGAATATGTCGGTACCGGATTACCCGGAGAAGCCCTGGGTCGTTTTAGCAACGTGGGTCGAACGTCCCGAGTGTCGCGAGTGGCGATGGCCTACGGCTATGGCTTTAGCGTGACGCCAATGCAGTTGGCATCGGCCTATGTCACCTTGGCCAGTCATGGCAAACGTCTGCCGCTGAGCATTCTCAAGCGCACCCGTCCGCCGGAGACCGAACGTGTTTTTGATGAGGAGGACGCGGAAGCAGTGGTCGCCATGATGGAACAGGTCACCGAGCGTGGCGGCACCGCGGCCAAGGCAAACATTGAACACTATCGGGTGGCGGGCAAGACAGGCACTGCCCGGGTGTTTGACCAGAACGGGTATAACGACGAACGGCACGTCGCCTTATTTGCAGGTCTCGCGCCGGTTACCGATCCGCGTATCGTCATGGTTGTTGTCGTTAATGAACCTCAGCAAGGCAGCGCCAGCGGCGGAGTAGTCGCCGCGCCAATCTTTGCCCGGGTAGCCCAGCACAGTCTGCGTTTGCTTGGCGTTATGCCCGATAAGAGTCCAGACGATGGTGGCGAAGCTCAGCTGCCCGATAACTTACTGGCGGGGCGGACAGGCCGTGGAACCTAATTCTGTGTCATCGCTGGCCGGGCAGCTTCGAGGCGTCGAGGGCGCAATAGGCCTCTGCGAAGAGTCCTCCCAAGTTTGCCGAGGAGATGTATTCGTCGCCTGCGCCGACGATCCGGTCAAGCGCGCCAAGCACATTGACCAGGCACTGGAAAATGGTGCAATCGCTCTTGCTCTTGATTCTGCATCGCCGTCCGTGGACGCGCCGCAGGTGCCAACATTTTACTTACCCGATCTGGCTTCTCGTCGGGGGGCGCTGGCCGCAGATTTTTATCGGCTGCCTTCGCAGGATATGCAGTGCATTGGCATTACTGGCACTAATGGCAAAACCTCCATCGCCTATCATTTGGCGAATCTTAGCTCGCTCTTAGGGGTTGATTGCGCGTACTGCGGAACATTGGGGCATGGCAGGTTGGGCAGGCTCTCGTCCACAACTATGACTACACCGCCCCCGGTGACCCTGCAGCGGCTCCTTGCGTCCTTTAAGGAAGGAGGCGCCCAGCGCGCTGCATTAGAAATTAGTTCCCACGCTTTGGATCAGGATCGTGCCAAAGACGTGCAGCTGGACGTTGGCGTGTTTTCTAATCTCAGTCGAGATCATCTGGATTACCACCAGAGTATGGAAAGCTACGCAGCTGCCAAGGCCAAACTGTTCACCGGCTGGCCACTCAAGCTTGCGGTGATTAATGCGGACGATGAGGTGGGACGAAAATTTGTCACCTGCGCCCGGGCTGATGAGGTCATCAGTTTCGGCTTGGGCGGAGACATCGCTTGGCGCGCGACTGCAGTGCGCCGGGGGATGCACGTGCTTTTTGATACGCCCTGGGGACGCTTGGAGTGCGCCCTGCCCGTGGCCGCAGAATTTGCCTTGGCGAACGTCGCCGCATCTTTGGGCGTGCTGTTGGGCCTGGGGCACAGCATGGATGATCTACGCCAGGCGCTGCCGAAACTGGATTCTATTCCCGGGCGCATGCAGGTGGTTGATGGCGACTTTGGTACACCCAAGGCCGTCGTGGATTTTGCACATACCCCTGCCGCGCTGAAAAAGGTTCTGGCGGCTCTGGCTCCCCAGTGTCGTGGGCGTCTGATCTGCGTTGTCGGGTGTGGTGGTGAGCGAGATCGAGGCAAGCGTGCAGAGATGGGGGCGGCGGCTGTGGTCGGAGCTGATCGCGTTTGGTTTACTTCAGACAATCCCAG
>CAZWQK010000074.1:0-7852 GCA_964635835.1 uncultured Pseudomonadales bacterium | reverse complement strand
CGCAGTTTGCTCATGCTTTCGTAGGCACAGACTACAGCCTGAGTTACGCTAATCTGGCTCGCCAGCTGCTGAAGGTCGACGTAGAGAAGCAGGAGACCCGGTCTAACTGGCTGCAGCGCCCGCTCACTGACGAGCAGATCATTTATGCGGCAAAGGACGTATTGCACTTAGTGCCCATGTACCAAGCCCTATGCCAAGCGCTGAATGAGTCCGGCCGCATGGCGTGGTTCGAACAAGACATGGCGGTTCGCGGCAAATACCTGGAGCCTGATCCAAGCGCCTACTATGTGCAGGTGAAAAAAGCCTGGCAGTTATCCCAGCGTGAGCTGGCGCGGCTCCAAGCCTTGTGCCGCTGGCGCGAAAACTCAGCCCGTCATCACGATTTGCCGCGTAACCGCATCGTCTGGGACGACCATTTAATGTCTCTGGCTCTCGAAGCCCAAGCGGGTAAGGAGACCCTGCAACGCCTGCTGCCAAGAAATGTGGAAAAGCGCTACGGTCAAGCATTGCTGGATGCCCACGCCAAGGGTAATCAGGCCCCGTTGCCGGATCTGCTGGCAAAACCACTGACACCGGGACAAACCGCCCGGGTGAAAGCCTTAAGAGCCGTGGCTGCCGAGCACGCCTCCCAGCTAGGGTTTGCAACGGAGCTGTTGGCCCGGCGTAAAGATGTTGAGCAATGTTTGCGCAGCTACCTAGCCAGGGCAGAGCTGTCAGAACACTTCCAAGGTTGGCGTGACGGAATTCTAGGTGATCAGTTCCGGCAAATATTATCCAGCTAGTGGAGTTGGGTCTGGTTTTGGCGGCCCCGGTGGACTCAGCGCGCGTATAAAGTGTAAGGAAATCTGAATGCAACGTGACCCCTTAGAGTATCGAGAGGTGGTGGTATACCGCAGTGCTAAGAAGGCAGATACCTATCTGTATCTCCCGGCAGAAAGTTCGCTGTCCGACCTGCCGAGCGAGCTAAATCAATTATTTGGGCGGGCAATTTTCGCCATGGAGCTGGTGATTACACCGCAACTGAAGATGTCCCGATTGCAGGCTACCGATGTATTGATTGCCCTGGAGACCCACGGCTACCTGCTGCAGCTACCACCGCCCAGCAACGCCCCGGTGCTGCATGAGCGACTCACCGAATGACGGCTTTTTGGGAAGAGAAAACGTTGGCAGAAATGACTGATGCCGAGTGGGAGAGCCTGTGCGACGGCTGCGCGCGCTGCTGCATGGTCAAGCTTCAGGATGAGGATACCGACGAAGTGTTTTACACGTCGATTGTTTGTGATCTGCTAGATCAGCAGAACTGCCGCTGCACGGCTTACCCGCGCCGCCATGAATTGGTGCCCGATTGTGTCGTTTTAACCCATCGCGAGGTTGAAGAATTTCATTGGCTGCCCACCACCTGTGCCTATCGAACTTTGGCAGAGGGGAGGCCGTTGGCCTGGTGGCACCCTCTGGTGAGTGGGTCTTCGGCAACAGTGCACGCGGCTGAGATTTCTGTGCAGGGCAAGGTGATGGCCCGGTCGGAGGTCGATGAGGAACAGGAACAAGACATGATCGTTCGCTGGGTAGAAATGTAGTGTTGCTAGGCGCACTGGGCAGTGATGGATACCATGGGCCGCAAGTTCCAGAGCCTCGACAAGGTAGCTAACGACGATGATTGAATTTACCGAAGCCTACTCGCTGCCATGGCTGGTGATTGCCGCCGCCGCCCTAGTAGGGGCCCTGTGTTTGAACAACTTGCTGGCTAAGATCGGCGGCAAAGTCAGCGTGTTCGGTCGCAGTTTGCGATGGGCGCTTGTTATCACGGTGGCGGCGGCATTTACGCTGCCCGCCCCAGTGCCGGGTGCTGATGGGGTTTATGCTCCGGCCTTCATAGTGCTGCTTTTTGAGACCGTATTTCAGGCTCAAGGTGCCCCCGAGAGTGCTCGCCGAGTCATGCTCAGCGGGCTGCCGCTAACGTTTGTTGGTTCGCTGTTATTTTTCGCTTTAGCCCAATGGCCTTTTCGCCGGCAAAAGTCTGCAGGGTCAGGGAAGTAGGCTAAGACTGCGGTTCCCAGCCTAGCGGGGACGATGGCAATCGAGTAGTTCCCGCCAGATCAGGCAGTACCTAGATCCGTAAATGCAAGGAAAAGGTGCCTTGCACGTGCTGCGCTGGCTCCTTTAAAGTAAGGCGACATCGGGCAAGCGAAGGCGACTGCCCGGACAAAGATTTCAGCCCGAACTATTCAACCTGAATTGCTCAACCTGAAATGTTCAACCAGGGTTCAGTATAAAACGTTCTACCGGCGCAGCCCCACTGAGTGGTGGTGATTTTGGATTGACGACACATGCTGAATTTGCGCTAACCCCAATCGGGGCTCGGCACGCCCACCAAGCCAAAATGGAAAGGAGAGCTCTGCATGATTTTTGAAAGTACTGATTCCTATATTTCCACCGACGAACTGAGCATGGCAGTCGATGCCGCTGTGCGCCTGGAGCGTCCGCTGCTTATTAAGGGTGAGCCTGGCACCGGAAAAACCATGTTGGCTATCGAAGTGGCGAAGTCGTTGGGCATGCCGCTGCTGGAATGGCACATTAAGTCCACCACCAAAGCAGTTAATGGCCTCTATGAGTACGATGCGGTGTCGCGCTTGCGAGACTCTCAGCTTGGTGATGATCGAGTAAACGACATCAGCAACTACATCAAAAAGGGCAAGCTCTGGGAGGCTTTCGAGGCTGACGAGCGAGTCGTGCTGCTGATCGACGAAATCGATAAAGCCGACATCGAATTTCCGAACGATCTGCTCCAGGAAATCGATCGCATGGAGTTCTACGTTTATGAGTTAGCCAAAACGATCAAGGCGAAACATCGCCCCATTGTAATCATTACCTCCAACAATGAAAAAGAACTGCCAGACGCATTCCTGCGCCGGTGCTTTTTCCACTTTATTAACTTCCCGGATCGGGAAACCATGCAGCAGATCGTGGATGTTCACTTCCCGTCGGTGAAACAAGACCTGGTAAAAGAAGCCATGGAGATTTTCTTCGACGTTCGCAAAGTGCCAGGACTGAAGAAGAAGCCGTCGACATCGGAGCTTATCGATTGGCTGAAGTTGTTGATGGCGGATGATATCCCCGACGAGATTCTGACCAATCGGGATGCCAGCAAGGCGATACCACCTTTGTATGGAGCTCTGGTGAAAAACGAACAGGACGTCCATCTGTTGGAACGCCTGGCCTTTATGAACCGTCGTGATAGTCGAGGCTAAATCGTGCTGATCAATTTTTTCTTTACCCTGCGTAAGTACAAGGTCCCGGTAACCATACGGGAGCTGCTGGACCTGTTGTTGGGGTTAAAACACCAATTGGTGTACGCGAATCTGGACGATTTTTATCTGCTCAGTCGTACCGCCCTGGTCAAGGATGAAAAAAACTACGATAAGTTTGACAGAGCGTTTAGCGCCTACTTCAAGGGTCTGGAAGATCTTCACGGCCTGTTGGAGAGCTTAATTCCCGATGAGTGGCTGCGGCATGAGTTTGAAAAATCATTATCGCCAGAAGACCTCAAGGAGATCGAGGGGCTGGGTGGTCTGGAGAAACTCATCGAGGCCTTTAAAAAAGCCAAGGAAGAGGCCGAGACCAAAGCCGGTGAAGAGGGTAAAGACGGCGACGAAGGCAATGCCGACCGGCAGGGCCAAAGCGGACCTGGTGGCGTGGGCCGAGGCAAGAAAAAGAAAGCCAAGAAGGTGTGGGACGAACGCCAATACAAGAATCTAGACGATTCCGTTGAACTTGGGACGCGTAACATCAAGATGGCACTGCGTCGGTTGCGCAAATTCGCGCGCACAGGTTCCGAAGAGGAATTGGACATAGATCACACCATTCGGTCGACCGCTCACAACGGCGGCATGCTGGACATCAAGATGCGTCCTGAGCGTCGCAACACCGTCAAGGTGCTGTTGTTCCTAGACATTGGCGGGTCTATGGATTCTCACGTGAAGGTTTGCGAGGAGCTGTTTTCCGCAAGCCGCACTGAGTTTAAGCACATGGAGAGTTTTTATTTCCACAACTTCATTTATGAGTCCGTGTGGAAAGATAACCGGCGTCGCATGAGCGAGCGATTGTCGACATTGGATATCCTGAACAAGTACAGCCACGACTACAAAGTCGTCTTCGTTGGTGACGCTACCATGGCACCTTACGAGATCACCCATGCCGGAGGCAGTGTGGAGCACTGGAACGAAGAGCCTGGCGCCGCGTGGATGGAACGGTTTGGAGAGATCTACGACAAAGTGATATGGCTAAATCCAACGCCTCAGGAAACCTGGGAGTACTCTTCCTCGGTGATGATGACCCAGGATTTGGTTGGCGGAAATATGTACCCGCTCACCATTAAAGGCCTGGAAGAGGGCATGAGCCAGCTCTCCAAATAGTGTTCAATTCGATCTCTGTTCCTCTGTCGGAGTAACGCAAAAGATCCCATGAATCCCTCCAGAAGCGGCGCGGTCATGCGCCGCGATGCGTTTAAACTTTCTCGTATGCCTGCGGGAGAAGAAGCTCAGGCCCTAACTCTTAGGTCCCAGGCCCTGCTCGACCGTCGCCAGCAGTCAGTGTCCAAGTTGGTTCTTGACCCTGAGCCCGGACTGCCGGTGAGCGAGGCCGCGGATGAAATTCGTCAGTTAGTGCAGCAGCATCAGGTAATCATCGTGGCCGGCGAAACCGGTTCGGGTAAAACCACCCAGCTGCCAAAAATTTGCCTGAGCGCGGGGCTTGGCACTGCGGGCATGATCGGGCATACCCAGCCACGGCGTATCGCCGCACGCACCGTGGCTCAGCGCATTGCCCAAGAAACCGGTGGTGAGCTGGGAGAGCAGGTAGGCTATGCGGTGCGCTTTGCCGACAAAACCCGGGATGAAACCCTGGTAAAGATCATGACGGATGGCCTGCTGTTGGCGGAAATCAGGCAGGATCGTTTCCTGGAAAAGTACGACGCCATCATTGTGGACGAGGCTCACGAGCGCAGCCTGAACATTGATTTTCTTCTGGGTTACCTCAAGCGCCTGATAGTAAAGCGGCCTGATCTTAAGGTGATTATCACCAGTGCTACCATCGATGTGGATCGGTTTGCCGCTTATTTCAATGGCGCTCCGGTGGTGGCCGTGGGCGGCCGCACCTATCCCGTTCAGGTGGAATACCGCCACGATGCCGAGGAGTCAGAGCATCAGTTGGTCGCCGTGCTGGAAGAAATAGACGCCCGGCCGTTAGGCAAGGCCAGGGACGTGCTGGTATTTTTTTCCGGCGAGCGGGAGATATTTGATGCGGCACGCCAGCTGCGCAAACACTTTGCCCAGCGTTTTGAGATTTTGCCGCTCTACGCGCGATTGTCTGCTGCGGATCAGCGACGAATCTTTGGTCCGTCTCAAGCAAGGCGGCGCATCGTGCTCGCTACCAACGTGGCAGAGACGTCGCTGACCGTGCCAAATATTGGCTACGTAGTAGACAGCGGTCTGGCGCGAGTAGCTCGCTACAGTTATCGCTCCAAACTTCAGCGACTGCCCATTGAACCCATCAGTCAGGCCAGCGCCAATCAGCGCAAGGGGCGCTGTGGCCGAGTTGCCCCGGGTATCTGTTATCGCCTCTACGACGAGCAGGATTTTTTATCACGGCCGCGCTTCACTGACGCGGAAATCAGGCGTGTCAATCTGGCCTCGGTGGTTTTGCAAATGCAGGCACTCGGTCTTGGGGATATCAATCGATTTCCCTTTATCGACCCACCGGAGCCTAAGGCGATAAAAGATGCCATGCGCCTACTGGAGGAACTCAGGGCTATTGACAAAGGACGGCTGACGCCACGGGGCAGGAAGATGTCGCGCATTCCGGTGGACCCTCGGCTGGGGGCCATGCTCATCGCGTCTGCGGAACAAGGGTGTTTGACCGAGATGCTGATTATTGTTTCCGGCCTAGCTGCCCAAGATGTCCGTGAGCGGCCAATGGAAAAAGTCCAAGCAGCGGACACGGCTCACGAAATGTTTCTGGACGAGCGCTCGGACTTTATCGCCTACCTTAATTTGTGGCGTTGGATAGACCAGCAGCGCACACAGTTGACCAATAGCCGCTGGCAGGCTGCATTGCGCAAACGATTCATCAATCCAGTTCGGGTGCGAGAGTGGCGTGAGCTGCATCGGCAGATCAAGACGGTATGTCATGAAGTCGGACTACGAGGGAACGATAATCCGGCTAATTTTCGTCAGCTGCATGAATCCATTTTAGTCGGTTCCCTCAGTCAGATTGCGCAGCACGAAGAACGCGGTAAATACATGGGGCCGCGAAATCAGCGACTGAGCATCTTCCCAGGCTCTGCATTGGCCAAGCGCACGCCCAAGTGGATTGTCGCTTCGGAGATTGTTGAAACCCGACGGGTATTTGCGCGGGGTGTTGCCGGCGTCGAGCGCGGGTGGATCGAAGCACATGCCCAGCACTTGCTGCGCCGACGTACCAGCGACCCAGTTTGGAGCATGAAACGGGGCGAAGTGGTGGCCTATGAAAGCATTTCGCTTTATGGACTGGTGCTGGCGGAGCGGCGCCCGGTCGCGTACTACCAAACCGACCCGGATTTTTGCCGGGATCAGCTGATTCTAGAAGGCTTGGTTCGTGGTGCGCTGCAGGATCCGCCCAAATTTCTGCGCCATAACCTCGCGCTTGCAGCCAAAATCCTGGACGCTGAGGCAAAGGGGCGTCGGCGGGATTTGCTGATCAGCGAAGACGATCTGTATGCCCGCTATGCGGCTTTAGTGCCGAGAAAAGTATGTCGGGTCAGCGATCTGCGCCAGTGGTTAAAGCAAGCCCACCAGGAAGTTCGCCAAGCGCTTTTTTTCGCTGAGGCGGATTTGTTGCGTAGCGACGATGTTAGACCCTCGGAAACCGATTTCCCGGGAGAGCTGGAAGTGAACGGGATGGCCCTGCCACTGAGCTACCGTTTTGCACCGGGCCAGAAAGACGACGGCATAACCGTGACAATTCCATCGGGCCTGCTGCAGAGCGTGAGCCACCAAGCGCTGCAGTGGTCAGTGCCCGGAATGCTGCCGGCGGTGCTGGAACAGTGGCTGCGGGCATTGCCAAAGAACAAGCGTAAAGTGCTGGCGCCCATGCCAGAAAAAGTAGCAACCCTAAGCCAGCGATTGTTGCGCGAAGACGTTTACCGTCAGGGGCGAATGCTATCGGTGTTGGCGACTTTGCTACAGGACCTTTATCGAGTGCAGGTGGGCGCTGAAGACTGGGATCAACAGCGCATGCCCGAGCATCTGCAGATGTACTGCAGCGTCGTGGATGATGACGGCAAGGTAGTCGCCGCCGGGCGCAATCTGCAGGAATTGAAAGACCGATTGAAAGGCCAAATGAATAGTGCATCGGCAGACTTCTCCGAATACCAAAAAGTCGACATACAAACTCTGCCAGACTCCATGCCCGAGCACGTGGTCTTGCAGACCAGTGCCGGTCCCGTGATGGGCTATCCGGGATTGCGCTATGTGGAACCTGGCGAGGCACCCTACGGCGGTGGCAAAACCCAGGCCGTCAGACAAGTGGATTTGGCGGTATTCACGACGTCACGGGAGCGCGACGCGGCCAATCGTTTTGGCTTTGCCCAGCTGGCTCTGACCAAACTAGGCAAGCCAACCCAGTTCTTTCGGCGGGAATTAGCCAAGCGTAAACAGCTGGGACTGTATTTTGCGTCTATGGGGAACGCCCAAACACTTACCGATCAATGTTTGTTGAGCGTGGCCTGGTATTGCTATTTCGACGGTCAGACGCTGCCGACAAAGGATGCTGAGCTAGATGAGCGCTTGACAGCAAAACGCGGAGAATTGGCAGAAGT
>CAZWQK010000073.1:3099-7992 GCA_964635835.1 uncultured Pseudomonadales bacterium | reverse complement strand
AAAGTGCAGTTGGTCTACTCTCAAGACCAAGCCCCTTACGCCGAAAGTCAGGTCGTTGAATTGGAAGGAAACATCGTCACGGCGCTGGGGTTGGTGATGATTATCGTCGTTGCCGCCATGGGCATCCGCAGCGGCATCATTGTTGGTCTGGGCATTCCATCTTCTTTCCTGTTCTCACTGATATTTATCTATCTGCTGGGTTACTCCTTTAACTTCATGGTCATGTTTGGCATGTTGCTGGGCCTGGGTATGTTGATTGACGGCGCCATTGTCGTCACCGAGTACGCCGACCGCAAAATGACCGAGGGCCACAGCGCCCAACGCGCCTATATCCTCGCTTCCCAGCGCATGTTCTGGCCGGTCACTGCTTCGATTGCTACCACCCTTGCCGCCTTTTTGCCCCTCATGTTCTGGCCGGGCATTTCAGGAAAGTTCATGCGTTTCCTGCCAGTCACGGTTTTTACAGTGCTCTCTGGCAGCCTGCTCTACGCTCTAATCTTTGGCCCGGTAATTGGCTCCATCTTCGGCAAAGCCGGCAGCACAGATAAGCGTGCGCAAAACAAACTGGACGTTCTGGAAAACGGCGACCCGCGCACTCTCAAGTCTCTTACCGGGCTCTACGCTCGAGTCTTGAATTTTGCTACTCGCTACGGCTTGGCCACCATGATTGCCACCATCGCCATCCTTTTCACCACATTCTGGGCCTACGGCCAATACGGCGGTGGTCTGATTTATTTTTCAAACGGGGAAAACAAGTTCGCTCAGGTGAATGTGCGCGCCAGAGGCAATCTCAGCGTGGACGAGACTAACGACCTGCTTAACGAGGTAGAAGAGCGGATTCTGGGCGTTGAGGGAATCGCCCACGCCAATGCCGCCACGGTGCTCTCTGGCCGCCCAAGCCGCAACGGTGGCACTGACCGGGTGGGTTCGGTGTTTTTAGAGCTGTACGACCGGTCTGACCGACGATTCGATTCCACCACGGTGCTGGACGAGGTTCGCCGGCGCACCGAAGACATGGTCGGTATTACCGTTGAACTTCAGCCCATGGATATGGGCCCGCCGGTGGGTAAAGACATTCAGATTGAGCTGTCGTCCTTCAATAGAGATTCCATCGAACCGGCGGTGAAGCGAATTGTTCAGTACATGTCCACTGAGGTAGCCGACATTCGCGACATCGACGACACCCGAGCGTTGCCCGGCGTTGAGTTCAAAATCGAAGTAGATCGCGCCCGAGCCGCCATCTACGGGGCTGACGTCACTCAGGTAGGTATTGCCGTTCAACTCGTCACCAACGGCATCAAGGTTGGCGAGTACCGGCCAGAGCGTGCAGAGGATGCCGTGGATATCCGGGTTCGCTATCCAACCGAGCAACGAGGCGTGATGGCCCTGGACGAACTGCAGATGGTGACCCCCGGTGGCTTGGTGCCACTGTCGAACTTTGTCACCGTTGTGCCGTCGGATAACGTAGACACGCTACAGCGGGCAGACGGCGTGCCGATCATGATGATTTTTGCCAACGTCAGTAGCGGCGTGCTGGCAGACACCAAGGTGAAGGAAATTCAGGCGTGGATCGAGACCCAGGAGTGGCCGTCGGATCTAACCATTCAGTTCCGCGGCGCTAACGAAGAACAGGCTGAATCCCTGGCATTTGTCGGCGTAGCGTTTGGCATGTCCTTGCTGCTGATGTTTGTACTGCTGGTGACGCAATTCAACAGCTTTTATCAAAGCTCGCTGATTCTTTTTGCGGTAATCCTGTCCACCGCTGGCGTCCTTATGGGTTTGTTGATCACCGGCAATCCGTTCAGTGCCATTCTAACCGGCGTGGGCGTCGTCGCCTTGGCAGGCATCGTGGTGAATAACAACATCGTGCTTATCGATACCTACAACGAAATCCGAGACAAAAACCCGGACATGCACTACGTGGACTTGATCGTGCGCACCGGCGCCCAACGCTTTCGGCCGGTAATGCTCACGACCATTACAACCGTATTTGGTCTGCTGCCCTTAGCCAGCAACCTGAGTATCGATCTGGTCAACCGCAAGATCGAGTACGGCAGCATGCTGTCAAGCTTCTGGGTACCCCTGTCTCAAGCCATCGTGTCTGGCTTGACCTTCGCCACACTGCTGACCTTGGTTACTACGCCTGCCATGCTGGCGATACCCCATCAATTGAAAGGGCTAATCCGGCGTCTTCGCGGCCTGTCGGACTCGCCCGAGAGCAGGATCACGATCAACCCCACAGGCTAAACCGATTTAGTGCGCCAGCAGCCAGGCAATCATGTCCGGATAGGCTTGGCGATCCTGCAGAAAGAATAGATGCCCGCCCTCATAAAGGCGTAACTCAGCGTTGGGCAAGGCACGGGCAATTGCGCGCATATTTTCCGGGGGCGCAATGCCATCGTATTTGCCGCCAGCCAGCAAAACCGGCATGGCTAGCTGGTGCAGACGATCAAAAGTATCGTGAAACTTTCTTGCCTGGAGCTGCTTCAAGGCACCATTTTCGTCCCGATCCGCTCGACGCCCGCGCTGGGAAAGCTCTACTAACTGCAGCCACTGTTCCGGATTTTCCGCAATCCACTGGTCAGTGCGCCTGTTATCCGATATCTGCAGATTGCGTTTAATACGCTCCTGGGCTGGCAGAGCTTCCAGTTCGTGCAACGGATAAGACGGCTGCCCGCTGCCCCCGGAGGAGGTACAGGCCAAAACCAGCGCACGAATTTTTTCCGGGTAACGAATGGCCAGCTCTTGCGCAACCATGCCGCCAAATGAAACGCCAATAACGCGGATCGGTTCGTCGCCAACCAGATCCATGAGCGCTGCCGCATCATTGGCGTAGTCGGCCATGGCGTACTGACCCTGGGGGTTTTCTGTTTGCCCAAGGCCGCGCTGATCAAAACACACCATGTTAAAGCGCTTGGCGAAGGGAGAATCGAACTGGTTAGGTTTGTTGCGCAGATCCGCACCAGTGCCGCTTAGGTAAAACAATGTCTCTCCAAGGCCAGCGCGCTGGACATACATCTGCAGACCGTTTACCCGTAAAAATCCTGCATGCTCGTGGGTCAACAATGCGCTTCCTCGATTGCACTAAGGCGTCGTGTCATTTTAGCTTCCGTCACTATTTTCGCTGAGTCGTTGGCTCAAAGCCCGAGCAAAGGCCACCACGTGCTGAGCTTCCTCAGCATGGAGATTTTCAATCAACTGACCGTGCAGTTCCGCAACACCCTGCCCCTGATCCAAGGCTGCTTGCCAGACCTGCAAAACCGCTTGGGCGTGGGACAGATCGTCCCGAGAATAGCCAAACACCTCATTGGCAATGGACACCTGATCTGGATGAATCAAGGTTTTGCCGTCAAAACCCATAGCACGCCCGGCCTGGCAGACCGTTCTGAATTCGGTCAGATTGCGAAAGTCCAGGTGAACGCCGTCAAAAATTTCCTTATCCAGGGACCGCGCAGTCAGCACACAGCGCTGCAGCGCGTAGGCAATATTATGCCGCGCCGGTGTGTGCTGGGCCCGCAGTTCCTTGACCAAATCACTGGTGCCCATGACCAGCGCTGTAACCTGCTCATCGTCGGCAAACGCCTGTAAATCAAGCACCGCCCTTGGGGTCTCGATCATCAGCCATAGTGGTAGCGCTGAATTGCTGGCCTGCAGTAGCGACTTAATGGCCTCTACCTGATCTGGGTTCTCAATTTTCGGAAACAACAGTCCGCCAACGGGCGCTTGGGCAAACGCTGCCAGGTCGTCCTTGCCCCAGGGCGTGTCCAGGCCATTGCAGCGAACAATGAGTTCGCGATGCCCATAGCGATGATTCGCCACTGCAGCCTGAACTTGTTCTCGCGCCAGGGCTTTGGCGCGGGGCGCCACCGCGTCTTCCAGATCGAAAATCAGGGTATCGCAGTCCAGGCCCTGCGCTTTTTCCAGGGCCCGGGCATTTGCGCCGGGCATGTACAGTAGCGAGCGGCGCGGCACCACGGCCGAAGAAGCCTCCATCTTTATATACCCCCCTATGACTCAATAATTTCTCTGACATCTAAAGTGCCACCCTTGACCCAATTTTGCATTAGCATTCCAGTTCCATCGACGGGTAGAGAACCATCATGCAGCAACCTTTTAATCTCAGCGGACACATAATCGCCATCACCGGCGCCTCCTCAGGCTTTGGTCACCACTTTGCCGGTGTCTTGGCCGCAGCCGGGGCCAAAGTTGTTCTGGGTGCCCGGCGCACTGACAAGCTGGCAGCACGGGTAGAGGAGATCACGGCCGCAGGTGGAGAAGCTGTCGCGGTGGCGCTAGACGTTAGAGGAAAAGACAGCATTGCCGGCTTTCTGGACACTGCTTTTGACACCTACGGTCGCTTGGACTGCGTGATCAACAATGCCGGTGTCGAGGCCGGCGCGAAGACCTATCACACCATTGACGAAGACGACTGGGACTTTGTCCTGGACACCAATCTGAAAGCCGCCTGGCTGGTCTCAAAGCTCTACACGGATCGCGTGCTCGCCCATAAACAAGGTGGCGGCAACATCATAATGATCTCCAGCATCACGGATTCTCGAACCATTAAGGGGCAATTCCCCTATGCGGTATCCAAGGGCGGGATGACTCGCATGACCGAGGTGATGTCGCTGGAGGCGGCCAAATACGACATACGCGTTAACGCCTTGGCACCCGGCTACTTTTTGACCGATGTCAGCCGGCTGCTGCTGGAATCCCCCAACAGCGATACCTTCGTCAAAGGTGTGCCCATGCGCCGGTACGGCGAATTCCCGGATTTGGACGGCCCGCTGCTGCTGTTAGCCAGCGATGCGTCGCGCTACATGACCGGTTCTGTCGTTGTCGTAGATGGCGGCCATATCTGCGCCTCTCTGTAGCCCCCAAAGTCTGTAGCCC
>CAZWQK010000073.1:0-2999 GCA_964635835.1 uncultured Pseudomonadales bacterium | reverse complement strand
GTCGTAGATGGCGGCCATATCTGCGCCTCTCTGTAGCCCCCAAAGTCTGTAGCCCAAAGCCTGTAACCCCCAAAGTCTGTAGCCCCCAAAGTCTGTAGCCCAAAGTCGAACCAAAGGAACAAGCATGAGCGAAGTCATACCTTTTTCCATTTCCATCGGCGATGCGGTGGTTGCAGACCTGCAGCAACGCCTAACCTTAACCCGCTTGCCCGAACAGGAAACCACCAGCGACTGGAGTCAAGGCGTACCTCTGAACTATGTCCGGGAACTCACCCAATATTGGGCCAAGGACTACGACCACCAGCGCCTGGCCAATCGCTTAAACGCCTATCCAAACTTTAAAACCGAGGTTATGGGTTTGGACATTCATTTCCTGCACGTGAAGTCCAGTCACCCTGGCGCCCGCCCGCTGCTGCTCACCCACGGCTGGCCTGGCTCCATCGTTGAGTTTCTGAAAATCATCAACCCATTAACCGAACCGCAAAATCACGGTGGCAAGGCTGAGGACGCTTTTCATCTGGTCATACCCTCACTACCGGGCTTTGGTTTCTCAGGCAAACCTACAGAAACCGGCTGGGGTGTCGAGAAGACCGCGGACGCCTGGGCCACTCTCATGGCACAGCTGGGTTACAGCAAATACTTTGCCCAAGGCGGTGATTGGGGCGCCATCGTCACCTCCCACATTGGACGGCGGGACCCAGAACACTGCTTGGGCATACACATCAACATGGTTGTCGTGCCGCCAGATGCCAACGCCACAGATCTCACCGACCTTGAAAAGTCGGCTCTGGCGGGCTGGCAGTTTTATCAAGAGTGGGACTCTGGCTACTCCAAACAGCAGTCCACGCGACCCCAAACCCTCGGCTATGGGCTGGTGGACAGTCCTGCAGGTCAGGCCGCCTGGATTGTTGAAAAGTTCTATCAGTGGATGGACTGCAATGGCCATCCCGAAAACGTCGTCAGTCGGGACGAACTGCTGGATAACATCATGGTGTACTGGCTCAACGGCGCGGGCGCGTCGTCAGCCCGGATCTACTGGGAAAGCTTTGGCGCCGCGGCTGGCAATGCCTTACCGGTGAGCGTTCCTATGGGTGCCTCGGTTTTTCCGAAAGAAATCTTCCGCACCAGCCAACGCTTCGCCAGTGCCGTGTACCAGAACATTGTGTTTTGGCGAGATAACGACGTTGGCGGGCATTTTGCTGCCTTTGAGCAGCCGAAAACCTTTGTCGGCGACCTGCGCGATTGCTTCGCAGATATGCCTCAGCCCTGAACTACGGCTGGGCAGCATGCAGCGCCTCACCCTCAATGGTGATGCGGTACATTTCCCGCCGATTGCCTTGATAATCGTTCACCGCCCAATGCCAGGTGGCCCGGTTATCCCAAAAGGCCAGCGCTGGCGCTCCCCTGACCGCCAGTTCGTCCTCAGGTCTCTACGGATCGACGCTTTGGCGGTGGCACGAAGAAAATCAGCACCCCAGACATAACGTTCAAGATGGCAACAATGATCAGCGCGCCGTCATAAACCCCGAGTGTATCTCGATAAACCGAGACTAACCACGGCGCTATAGCGCTCAAGGCTAAAGCAAAAGGCATTGCCGCGCCGCGAATTGCGCCAATGAAGCGGCGACCAAAAAACGATGCCCAAATCACCTCCTGCATGGGGATCATACCACCCCAACCCAGGCCTAAGACCGCGTAAGCGGAAAAAATCCACACCGGCTCGCTGGAGGCGGCGGCGTAAACAATAAGAAACAACGCTATCCCCGTTACCGAAGCGGAAATCGCCGCCAAGGGCTTAGCTGGGCTGCGGTCGATCCAGTACCCCCAGAAGGGTTTGCTGATCATGGCCGGTATGGATGCCACCAGCATGGCGAAAGAGGCTTGATTGCGAGAGAGCCCGGCGTCGGTCAAAAACGGCACCGTGTGAATAAGCAACACAAAAATGTTGATGGAGAAAAATCCGAACGCAATCACCAGGGCGTAAAACGAAAGTGTCCGAACCGCTTGAGAGCGGGTGAAAGAGGACGCCAGTTCTGCTCGCGCACGTTCGCCCCGGCCCTGAGCAATTTGCTCGGCTGAATAACCGTCAGGATGAAGACCATGATCCTCCGGGGCCCGACGCATAATCAGCGCCAGGGGCAGGGTCAATGCCGTAGCACCAAAACCCAGCCAAATCCACGCATCACGCCAGCCGATGGTATCCACCAGCCAGGTAGCCAGCGGCGTCAGCACCACACCGCCAAAAGACACGCCCATGGCGGCAATGGAGATCACGATACCCCGCCGCTCGACAAACCACTTGGACAAAATGACGTTTACCACCAGGTTGCCCAACATGGCGCAGCCGATGGTTCCAAGCACGCCATTGAGGAGCAGCCACGCGCCTAGGCTGTCCACCAGGCTGGTTAACGCCAGGGTTGCGCCCAACAGCAGACTGCCGCATAGCATAATGGTCCGGCCACCATAGAGGTCAACCCTGGAACCTATATAGACCCCTACCACGGCCATGACCATTTGGCCGATAGTTCTGGTCAGGGTGAAATCCGCGCGACTCCAGCCAAGTTCAGTGGTCATGGGCTCCATAAACGATCCCAGCACGTAGCTGTACATGCCCGTCGAAATAAACTGAGCAACAAAAGCGACGCCAACTAGGTAATAGCCGAAATAAACCGGGGATCGAGAATTCGTGTCAGGCAAAATTTTTCCACATAAAAGAAGGGCCGCCGTAGAATCCAAACGGCAGCAGGGAACGATGCCCTGCTGTACAGGGGACCAAACTGATGAATGCCTAGGCCGTTAAGGCCTGCAGAACCTCTTCAACAATGGCATCGGCTTTTTCACGCATTTCTGCATCAGTGGCATCCTGAATCGGATGCTGAACAAAGATGCGATTGGCGTCGGGCATGCCGAGGGCGTCGGCTTGGGCCTTGGCCGCCGTCACAAACTCCGACGACGCAATTGAAACTGCTGGCGTACCCTGAATTTCAAACCATACCGTG
>CAZWQK010000072.1:0-8009 GCA_964635835.1 uncultured Pseudomonadales bacterium | reverse complement strand
TGTCGAAGCAGGCAATTTTTTATCGGCTTCGATGTGTCTATACTGCGCCGTCTAGTGAATTTCACCCTGCTAAAGCGCTTTCTTGCGCTGTCGCTTACGTCGCTGGAACAACAAAACCTGGTTAAAACGTCGAGCATTGGCGTCGCCGCTACTCACGCGGCGCGTGTTATACCACAAAGCACTTTCTGAGATAAACGGATTTTCTAATGACAGCACGTATTAACGACGAAACAGATTTGCTCGGCATGCGAGCGGCAGGACGCGCCGCGGCATCGGTTTTAGAAATGATTGGCGATCACGTGCAGGTGGGCGTCACCACAGATGCTCTCAATGAGATCTGCCACAACTTCATTGTCGACGAATTGGGGTGCATCCCTGCGCCGCTGAACTACGGCGGCGGCGGCGGGCAAATGCCTTTTCCGAAATCCATCTGCACCAGTGTCAACCACGTGGTGTGCCATGGCATCCCGAGCCCGGCAAAAAAACTGAAGAACGGCGACGCCATCAATATCGACATCACCGTGATAAAGGATGGCTATCACGGCGACACCAGCAAAATGTTCTTTGCCGGGGAGCCCTCGATCATGGCCAAGCGGCTGAGCAAGATTACCCAAGAGTGCCTTTATAAAGGTATTGAACAAGTCAGGCCCGGCGCGCGCCTGGGAGATATCGGCTACGCCATTCAGCGACATGCCGAGAGCAACCACTTCAGCGTGGTGCGCGAGTTTTGCGGCCACGGCATTGCCAAAGTGTTCCACGACGACCCCCAGGTCTTGCACTACGGACGCCCAGGCACCGGTGTCGTGCTGGAAGAAGGCATGTCGTTCACCATTGAACCCATGATTAACGCAGGCAAGCGCCAAATAAAGATTCTGCCCGACCAATGGACGGCGGTTACCAAGGATCACAAGCTCTCGGCCCAGTGGGAACATACCTTGATGGTGACCGCCGACGGCTTCGAAATTTTTACCCTGCGCGACGAGGAAAATTTTGTTTAACCCCAGTGCGCTGAACAAACCCATCAAGTGCAGGGTGCTGAGCGCGCTGCCCCAGCCAGGCTCGACACCATGAGCCTGGGATCGTCAATCCTCCTGCGTCGGCAGAGCTTGACCGACTCTTTAGCTGCGCTGGAAGCGCGCTATTGGAACAACGAGCCCGTGGAAGATTTGGTTGCGGGTCTGACGGAAACCTTCGACCTGCTGCTAACTGAAATCTGGCAGCAACATTTTTCCGGCACTTCAGGCTGCGCCCTGTACGCCGTGGGCGGGTACGGCCGCTCAGAGCTTCACCCAAAATCCGACATCGACATTTTGGTGCTGGCCGACAAACCCCAAGCCCACAGCGCTGCCATCGAACATTTCCTGCGCGACGTATTCGACCTTAACGTGGAAGTCGGCCACAGCGTGCGGGACATAAAAAGCTGCGTAAAAGAGTGCCGAGGCGACATCACCGTGGCCACCGCGCTGTTTGAGCGCCGCTTCCTCACCGGCGACCAAAGCCTTATGGCGCCCCTAGACAAGGCACTGGCCCACCCCAAGATTTGGCCGGTGGCAGATTTCTTTGTGGCCAAGCGCGATGAGCAAGTGGCTCGGCACCGGCACTATGACAACGTGGATTACAACCTGGAGCCCAACGTCAAAACCTCACCGGGCGGCATGCGCGACATCCACACCACCTTGTGGGTCTGCAAACGTCAGTTTGGCACCACGGACATTCAGCAGCTTGTCAAGCTTGGGGTGCTCACAGACACAGAGGCGGGCTGGCTCAAAGACGGTCGACGCTTTCTGTGGTGGGTACGCTACGGCCTGCATACTCTGGCCAATCGCAAAGAGGATCAGCTGCATTTTGCGCGTCAGCGGGAGCTTGCCCAGCGTTTGGGCTTCATGGACACCGAGAGCAAGTCCGGTGTCGAGCTGTTCATGCAGCACTACTATCGCCACGTCATGGCGCTATCCGAAGTCAACGACATCATTCTTCAGTATTTTGAAGAAGAGATCATTGCCAAGAAAAAACCAGAAATCGAACCGCTTAACGAGCGGTTTCGGCTGGTGAATCGCCGCATCGACGCCATTGACCCGGACATTTTCCTGAACCAACCATCGGCCATGCTGGAAATGTTTTTACTGATGGCCCAGCGCGAGGAAAACATTCGGGTCAGGGTCAGGTCCATTCGCGCCCTGCGTGAGGCCGTGCATCTGATTGACGACGATTTTCGCCATAATCCGGAAAACTGCCGCCTCTTTTTGCGCATCCTGAAAGCCCCGTACACGGTGGTTACCCAGCTCACGCGCATGCGGCGCTATGGGGTTTTAGGCCGCTACCTGCCGGCCTTCGGCCGAATCGTCGGGCAGATGCAGCACGATCTGTTCCACATCTACACCGTGGACGCCCATACCATGATGGTCATTCGCAACATGCGCCGCTTTCGCTACGAAACGGCCCTGGAAGAATTCCCGATTGCGCACCGCTGCGTGAAGAACATTCCTAAAGGCGAACTGCTCTACCTGGCCGGGCTGTTCCACGACATTGGCAAGGGACGGGGCGGCGACCATTCGGAACTGGGCGCTGCAGACGCCCGGGTTTTTTGCGCCCAGCACGATCTCAACGAAGCCGACACCGCCCTTGTGTGCTGGCTGGTCGAGCGTCATCTCTACATGTCCACGGTGGCCCAAAATCGCGACATCTACGATCCCGAGGTGGTGGCGGAATTTGCCGGCCAGGTGAAGTCACAAATGCGGCTGGACTACCTTTATGCCTTAACCGTCGCTGACATCAATGCAACGAACCCCTCCCTGTGGAACGGCTGGCGCGCCAGCCTCATGCGCCACCTCTACGCCGAGACCAAACGATTTTTGCTGGCCCAGGACGAGCCTCTCGACCGTGAAGAAACAATTCAGGCCTATCAGGAAAGCGCCCTGGAACAGCTAGAGACAGAAAACGCCGACTGGGACAGCGCCAAGCTGCAGGGCATTTGGCAGGACCTTGGGGAAGATTTTTTCCTGCGCCACACCACCAGTGAAATCGTTGCCTTAAGCAAGGCCATACTCGGCCACGACGACAGCAAGGGTGCCTTTGTAGGTTTATCTCCCCAGCGCGGCAGCATCGCCGACGAGGGCGCAACGGAGATCTACGTTTTAGATCGAGACCGCCCTCGAACCTTTGCCGCCATCGTCGTAACCCTCAACCAGCTTGGACTGACCATCGTCGACGCCTACGTCAACAAAGCTTCCAGCCATCGCTATTTTGATATGTTTACGGTTCTCGACGACGCCGGCGCAGAGGTTGTAGACCCAACCCTGCGGGAGCAGATTGTCAGTCGAGTGGCTGCCACCCTGGCCAACCCGGAGCCCGCTACCGAAGGCCATCAGCAGCGAATCTCAAGGCAGCTAAAGGAACTGGCGCTACCGGCCAGCGTTAGTCTGACCCCCCAGGGCGATGCTGATGCCGCGAAGCTCAAGGTTACCGCCTCGGATCGACCCGGCTTGTTGGCAAGCTTGGCCCTCGTTCTGGTTGAACTGGGTCTGGAAATTTCTTCGGCGCGAATCACAACCCTGGGCGAGCGCGTGGAGGACCTGTTTTTAGTCACGGCCAAAGACGGCGAGAGTCTGAACAGTGCTGAAACCTGCTACGAAATTGAGAACACCGTGCGGCAACGATTAGATCAGGCGATCTGATCCACCACCGCGCTCCCATGCGCCCATTTTTATCAAAACACCTAGCCATCAAGGATTTGAAGCCGTGTTAAACGAGAAGTTAAATCAGCTGCAGCCCTACCCCTTCGAGCGACTGCGAGAGCTGCACGCAGACTGCCAGCACGCCGGCGACCTGGCTCACATTCCCTTGTCCCTGGGCGAGCCGAAACATCCGCCGCCAGCCTTTGTGGTAGAGGCCTTGGCGGATCCCGAGGCATTGACGCGTCAATTGGGTATTTATCCGGCCACCAAGGGCACCGACGACTTGCGCGCAGCCATCAGTGCGTGGCTTGGCGGGCGCTTCGACATCCAGGCCGACCCGATGAATCAGATTCTGCCGGTGTACGGCACCCGTGAAGCGCTGTTCGCCGTCGCCCAGGCGTTACTCAGCGGCCGCCCGGGGTCCCTGGTGGGCATGCCAAATCCGTTCTACCAGATTTACGAAGGCGCAGCGTTACTGGCTGGGGCCACGCCCCTATACATTCCCAATCCCCAAGAGCAGGGCTATCGCCCGGACTTTGCCGCCGTAACCGCAGACCAGTGGCGGGCTATTGAAATGGTGTATATCTGTTCGCCGGGCAATCCCACCGGACAAATCATGTCGGCTCAGGAAATGGCTGAGCTAATCGAACTGGCCCATCAACACGACTTCGTCATTGTCAGCGACGAGTGCTACAGCGAGCTATATTTCGATGACAACAACGTCCCAACCAGCTTGTTGAGCGTGGCCCAAGACATGGGTAGCCGCCCCTTTGAGCGCTGTCTGAGTTTTCACAGTCTTTCCAAACGCTCGAACCTGCCGGGCCTGCGCAGTGGCTTTGTGGCCGGTGACCAACGGCTGATTGCCCAGTATCTGAGTTATCGCACCTATCATGGCTGCGCCATGTCCGCCCATCATCAGCACGCCAGCGCCTTGGCCTGGCGGGATGAAGCCCACGTTGTCGCCAATCGCAATCTGTACCGCGAAAAGTTCGCCGCGGTGAGCGAGATTCTTCGGCCTCACTACGCTCTGCGCCAGCCCGAGGGTGGCTTCTACCACTGGCTGCAAACCCCTATCGACGACCGCGAGTTCAGCCGCCAGCTCCTCAGAGAGCAGCACATAACCGTGATGCCAGGCACGTTTTTGGGCCGGCAATCCGATCAAGGCAACCCGGGGCAGGGCCACGTGCGCATCGCCTGGGTGGCGGATAAAGCGAATTGTCTGGTCGCCGCAGGTCGCCTGGCGGACTTCGCCGCAAGCCTCTAGGGCATGAGCCGGCGCGGTAACGGGTTGCTACTCGAATCCCTTCAGCGTCCCCTGTAGACTGCCGCCTTGGTTGAGGCCCGGCGTTGGCCAAACGCCCGGTTTCGGTTAACTCCATTGCCTTGAGGTTTGAGATGACAGCTACATTTGCGTTCGCGGTCGGTATCCGCAACACCAATGGCGCCGGCCGCGTGCTGGACTGCCTGTACCCTGCTCCGGTGATAAATCCGGGCCCGCACGTCGAGGCGGCCATTGCGGATTTCGCTGACGGCGTGACGGTACTTACCGAGGCATCCGCCGCGAGGCTGCAGGCCAACCATGCTGACCTGTTACCCCAGGCGCTGCTAGCGACGATGAATGAGTCCTCCGGCCAGGAACTCATTGCCCTAAAGCTGCCCGCAGATACCGACATTGCCGGCACTGAAGACGCCTACCTCAAGCTGCATCTTTTATCTCACCGTTTGGCGCTGCCGAATACGCTGAATCTCAACGGCATTTTTGCCCACCTGCCGAATTTGGCCTGGACATCTGCCGGCCCTATCGAAGTGGAGGAGCTGCCTCAGGCACTGCTCAACGCCCGGGCCCAGGGGCTGAATCTGGAAGTCTTTTGCGTGGACAAGTTCCCCAAAATGGTGAACTACGTGGTGCCCACAGGGGTGCGCATTGCCGACGCCAGTCGCATTCGACTGGGCGCTTACCTTGGTGACGGCACCACGGTCATGCACGAGGGCTTTGTGAACTTCAACGCCGGTGCGCTAGGCCCCAACATGGTGGAGGGCCGAATTTCTCAGGGCGTGATCATCGGCGCTGGCACAGACTTGGGCGGCAGCGCCAGCACCATGGGTACCCTTTCCGGCGGCGGCGAAATCGTCATTAGCATCGGCGAACAGTGCTTAGTGGGGGCAAATGCCGGTACCGGTATTCCGCTGGGCGATCGCTGCACCATCGAGGCGGGCCTGTACATAACCGGCGGCACGCCGGTTGCGGTTCGAGACGAAAACGGTGACCTGGTGCGCACAGTGAAAGCCCGAGAACTGGCCGGGCACTCTGACCTGCTATTCGTTCGCGACGCCCAAACCGGCCAGGTGGTTTGCCGAACCAATCGCAAGGCTATTGAGCTTAACGACGCCCTGCACAGCCACAACTGATGAACGCTAAGCCCACGATTCTGGAACTCACTCAGGCGCTGATCCGGCGGGTATCGGTGACCCCAGAAGATGCCGGGTGCCAGGAACTGATTGGCCAGCTTCTGCAGGACATGGGGTTCCACATCGAGCAGATTAACGCCCATGGCGTCCACAACCTGTGGGCCTGGCGGGGGGTTGATCCCGCCGCGGACACCGAAACTGCCAAAGCCCCACACCTAATGTTCGCCGGGCACACGGACGTGGTGCCCAGCGGCCCCGAGGAGCAATGGCGTACCCCGCCCTTTGAGCCAACCATCAAAGACGGCATGCTTTACGGGCGAGGCGCTGCGGACATGAAGTCCAGCCTTGCGGCCATGATTCATGCGGTAGATGGCTGGCTTGAGGATCACCCGGAGCATCCGGGCACCCTGAGCTTTCTCATCACCAGTGACGAGGAAGGCGATGCCATCCACGGCACGCGTCATGCCATCGACATATTGGCCAGCAGAGGCATCTGCCCAGACTACTGCGTGGTCGGCGAACCCAGCTCCAGCCAGCAGCTAGGGGATGTAGTGCGCTGTGGCCGACGAGGTTCCCTGAACGGCCAGGTCGTGGTGATGGGCGTGCAGGGCCACGTGGCCTATCCAGACAGCGTGACCAACCCAATTCATAAAGCAGCGCCAGCCTTGGCTGCGCTGGCCGCAGAAGTGTGGGATCAAGGCAATGCCTTCTACCCGCCGTCGAGCCTGCAAATTTCCAATATTCAGGCCGGCACCGGTGCAACCAACGTGGTGCCCGGAGAGCTCAAAGCGCTCTTCAACATTCGCTTTAATACCGAACAAACCGAGACCCGTCTGCGGCAGCGCATCGAGGCCATCTTCAGCCAGCACGAACTGGATACCGAGTTCACCTGGCAGCTCTCGGGGCCGCCGGTTTTAACTCAGCCCGGCGCTTTGACAGCAGCGGTTCAGGCCGCCATCGTCAGTGAAACTGGGCTGACCACCGAGCTGTCCACCTCGGGCGGCACCTCGGATGGACGCTTTATCTCGCCGTGGGATCGGCCCGGCACTGCCGTGGTTGAGGTCGTGGAGCTTGGTCCCATTAACGCCACTATTCACAAGGTTAACGAGTGCGTTGCGGTTGCGGACCTGGAGCCGCTGGCGCGGATCTACGCCGGCATCATCCAGCGTTTGTTGGCGTCTTAACCAAGGGCAGAGCCGCAGAGTCGCAAAAATGAAGCGTGGCGCATGGATTCTCATTGGCTTTGCACTGATCTGGGTGGTGGCCAACCTGCCAGCCAGCTTGGTGCGCTACGTTCTCGACGAAACCCAAGTCACCCTGGTCGCCCCACAAGGCACCCTTTGGAATGGCTCCGCTACCCTGGCTACTAACCTGGGCTTAACCGCCTCCTGTACGTGGCAAACCTCCATTTGGCAGCCAGGGCTAACCCTGCGGCTGCGGCACGCGGAATCGGACTTGCGAGCCCGCGCCCAATTCGGCCTCGGTCAGGCCAAGGTCACCCTCAGCGGCAGCGTTGATGCGCTCTCCCTGCAACCCCTGCTCCAGCGCTACGACCTGTTTTTGACCGGTGGTTTTGAACTCGCCGAAAGCTACTGGACCGTGCAACCCAACGGGCCGCAGCTAGACCAGCCCGGGACCATTCAGTGGAGTGGCGGCAACGTTCGCTACATCCTCGCCAACAAGCTCTACACTGCCCAGATGCCGCCCCTGGATGCCCATATCAGCAGTCTCCAGCCCGAACAGCTGCAGGCGGCGGTAGTCCCTGCCGGGCAGAGGCATGAAACGGCCCCACCAGGCGCACCAAACAGCTCCCTGCTCGTGTTGCGGCTCATGCCCGGCGGCTCGGTTTATATTGGCGTCAGCCGCGGACTGTTGCGACTAGCCAACTTTCCCTGGCAGGGCAATGAGGCGGATTCGCAGCTGATC
>CAZWQK010000071.1:0-8013 GCA_964635835.1 uncultured Pseudomonadales bacterium | reverse complement strand
GCTCAGGTTCTGCTGGATCACATCGCGCAGGCGCTCGAATTTGTGCGCCCCCGGACCGCCTGACTCAATGCGCTGCAGCACCGGCGATGTGTACCTGTTCTGGTTTAGCGTGTAGGTCACTGCCCAGTTCACCAGCAGCTCTTCAAAGTCCTCGAAGGGAAATCTCGTTTCAATTTCTCGATCAAACCCCCGACGCCGCCAGACTTCGCCCTTACCCAGTTCCGGGAAGAGCAAGGCGCGGTAGAGAATTTGATCAAGGTGATCGCCCCCCAATCCAATACCGTGAGTTGCGACAACGGTGAAGTCCTGGCCCTGGCGGCGCAGCACACAAAAGTCCAGGGTGCCCCCGCCAAAATCCAGACACAGCAGGGTTTCTCCCTGAGCTTGAGCATTGCTGTGCAAAAAACTCACCGCTGCGGCAATGGGCTCGGGATAAAAGTGCTGCTGCTTGATGCCGGCATAACCGAAGGCTTCCCCAAGACGGCTCAAGGCCAATTGATTGGAAAACGTATCTCTGCCCTCGAAGTTCACTGGGTAGCCAAGATTCGCCCCGGCAAATGCGCCGGCGTCTGCCTCGACGCTTTGACGAATTCTCAACAGCAGTGGCGTAATCAATGCCACCAAACGGAAGGGATGATCGAAGACCATCAAACGGCGAACACGCTCATCCCCAAGAAGGCGCTTGGTGCCGCGGAATAATCGACCTTGCAAGCTGCTGTCGGTAACCGCTGCGCCGTAAACTTTCTCCGAGGTGGTCT
The DNA here is from genome assembly GCA_964635835.1 of uncultured Pseudomonadales bacterium. Taxonomy (GTDB): domain Bacteria; phylum Pseudomonadota; class Gammaproteobacteria; order Pseudomonadales; family Azotimanducaceae; genus UBA4421. Next base: position 7,255 of record CAZWQK010000071.1, on the reverse strand, counting down.
CTACCTCCCCTGGACCGCCGTCGCTGCCAGCACCTTCAACGAACTGACTGGTTTCGCCAATCACCTCTGGGATCATTTCCACGGTGCGTCCCGTGTTATCGGCAATGTACTGATCTACCGCCAGCTGGCCTGTCTTCGAGGTCAGTGCTCTGTCGATGTAGGTGGCGGACGGGATAATAGCGTCAGTCTGCTCAAGCTGAACCAGCCGCACCTGGTCTCCATCAAACACCGCGGCCGCAGAGTTGCTGGTGCCAAAATCAATGCCAATGCCCTTGCGGCTCATCGGTCTACACCGCGGTCTGATCGAAAACTCATCTGCACAATGCTGACCATCAACTGTAGGTTCCTTTGTGGTTGGCGACTGGGAAAAACAAGCCGTTGCAGGCTTACTACAACCGCCGAAGACGGCGGCATATTAACCTCACCCTTCAATAGCGCCAACTCATCCATGCCTGCTGCCCGGAACTGGCGTTTGCGGGTAAACTCCCTGTCCTTTGCCAGCAGATCGCGCCGATGGAAAAGCCCACTGACCTCAACAAATATCGTAAACGCAAGCGCAAAGAAACGGGCTCAGGCGGCACCCTGTGTCGTTCCGGATTCCACAAGTGGGCCGACGACGAGCGCAAACAGTTTGATGTGAAGCAGGGCCGCCTTGTCAGCATGCAGCGCTGTCAGCGCTGCAGCGCGACTCGGGTTAAGGTGAGCTGAACTCTTCCTGAAACTTAGCCAAAGGCGCGATGTCGCAGCCAACGCCAGTACCACCGAGACCGCAATAGCCATTGGGGACCTTGGCCAGATACTGCTGATGAAAGTGCTCGGCGTAATAAAATGGCCCGGCCTCTGCCACCTCGGTGGTAATCGGGCCGAAGCCAACAGCAGTCAGGGCCTCCTGAAAAAGCGTTTTACTGGCTTGGGCGACTGCAGCCTGCTGGTCGTCATAGGTATAAATTGCAGACCGATACTGCGTGCCTAGGTCGTTACCCTGACGCATGCCCTGGGTGGGATCGTGACTTTCCCAAAACATTTTTAACAACTGGGAAAGGGGTACCTGGCTTGGGTCATAGACCACTAGCACGGTTTCCGTGTGGCCTGTACCGCCCGAACATACCTCTTCATAGGTTGGATTGGGCGTAACGCCGCCAGAGTAGCCAACGGCAGTGGTCAAAACGCCACTCATTTCCCAACATCGCCGCTCGGCACCCCAAAAACAGCCCATGCCGAACTGTACGATCTGGGTGTTAGCGGGAAAAGGGGGAATTAGGGGCTGTCCCAGCACAAAGTGCTGGCTCGGTACAGGCATGGTTTCTTCTCTACCGGGTAGAGCCATCGCCGGTGACGGCAATTCCATTTTGCTGGCGTAGGACATGAACTGTGCTCCGTGGCTGAAGCGTTTAGTGTAACCACCTAAAATCACGTCTCAAGACGCCAACTCTCTTTATCTTTCGCGGGCAATCGACAAAACGTTGACGATCAACGGGCCTGGGCGCACATGGCTGGCCTGGCGTGTTTCATCGTTAGGGTCACAATGCTATAAAAGCGCAATGCATTCCTGGTTCAATTTTCTCGTTTCAGTTTTGTGCTGCACCGTACTGGTGGGCGGCTGCACCGCCCTGCCCGGAAGCAATAACCTGAATCGAGAGAATGCCAATCTAACCCAGCAGTCGAGGGCTTACCTTGCGCAAGCAAATTTCGATGAGCGCCTTGGGGAAACCACTCAGCTAGAGCTGCGGGTTTTGGGACTGGCTGATGACGAGCCTTTAGCACTCGGTGCGCTGGGCTCGGCCTTGATCGAAACCAATGCATCCAGCCTCACCGGGCATCAGGCTTTGATCGCCTTCTACGAGCACGTCGACGCGGCAGCGGCTGCGGCCCTGCACTTGGGGCGCGCAGATCAAATCAGGAAAGCCATTCGAGCCACTGGCGACGGCAGCCGGCAACAGCCCTTTCGAGTGCTGAGCAGAGCCGACGCGAGGTTGTTAGTGAGCCATAGCGGTGACCAACTCGTGGGGGACATTTATCAAAGCAATGGTGCCGCCCCACTGCAGCTACTGGTGTTATCCCGCCCGGATGGAAAAAGTCCCATCACCAGCACGTATTTTGATTTGTCTGCTCTCATCGAACCGGTGGGAGGCAAGGAAGGCAACCCCTGGGACGTACTGAGAATCCTCGCCGACAGTGACGATACGGCGGCCCAAGCCGCTATCGGCACCTACCTGGCACGTCAGCAGCGCTACGCACCCGCAGTTCGCTGGCTGGAGCAGGCAACTCGTGACGATAACTTGTTAGCCCATACCCTGCTTGCGCGAATTTACTGGTACCAGTCAGGACTGAAAAATACTTCCCGAGATGCTCAGGCCCAGAGTGATGCTACCAGCCTTGATCAAGGCGCAGCCGAGCTAACCCAACTTGCCATCGACAACCACGTCGCTGCCATCAAGTTGGGGTCTACTGAATCCATGTACACGCTGGGCCCGCTGCTGCTGGAGGATTCTGCTAAATCCCCGCTAGAGCACACCTCGGGCGTCATCATGGACCCCCAGCGCAAAGTTGCTGGCGCCATTGAGCTTCTTGAACAGGCAGGTGCTTTGGGCTATGCGGAAGCCTACTTGTATCTTGCGCGCCAGTCCCAGCGCGGGGATTACCTGGCTGCCAGCGCGGATTCGGCGAACGCGTATTTCGCCAAAGCCGCGGAGTTGAAAAATCATGGAGCCATCATTCGTTACGCCCGCTACATTGCCAGCTCGCCGGGACAATCGGCTAAAACGCCAATCATTCCCTTGCTGGCGGAACTTGCCGAATCCGGTGATGCCGAGGCCATGGTGGTGCTTGGCAACATGTACGCCAAGGGCGTGGACGTAAGACCTTCCACGCGCAAAGCCATTCGCTGGTACAAGAAAGCGGTTGCCCAGGTTCAAGCCAGCCATCACGGTGATGCTGCTATCGTGAACGAAGTAGCGTGGACGCTAGCGGTTACAGACCGGAAGGGGCTGCACAAGCCGGGTTATGCCCAGACCATCATGGACGCCATGATGAGCAACAATAAAGAAGGACAAAGACACCCGGAGTATCTCGATACCTGGGCGGCGACCTATGCAGCCAACGGCAACTTCGAGCGGGCCATTGAGCTGCAAAAACTGGCGCTGGAAATTGCGCGCAATCAAGAACGCGATGACGTCATCGGAATTTTGCAGGCCCACCTGAGGTTCTTCGAGGCCGGAACCCACCTCAAAGATCGAACCCCCTAGCGTGTCGGCTACTGATCTGCTTCGGCAAATGCCACCCCTACTGGACGTGCGGGCGCCAGCGGAATTCAGGACCGGACAGCTCCCTAACAGTGTCAACCTGCCCATTCTGACCGATGACGAGCGGGCCCAAGTGGGCACGGTTTACAAGCAGCAAGGGCAGGAAGCCGCAATGGCCACGGGACATCAATTGGTCAGCGGAGAAACCAAGGCTGCCCGCATAGAGTCCTGGCGAGCCTTTTGTGCCGCCCACCCGGATGCCATGGTGATGTGCTGGCGGGGCGGCCAACGCTCCGATTTAACCCAGCAATGGCTGGCGGACATTGGCATTGATATTCCCCGCGTTGATGGTGGCTTTAAGGCCTTGCGCAACGCCTGTTTAGCAACGCTCAGTGAGCCACAAAAATCCTGGTGGCTGATCAGCGGACGCACGGGGTCGGCCAAAACTGTGCTGATTCAGAGTATTGATCAAAGCATCGACTTGGAGGGCTTGGCTAATCATCGAGGATCGGCCTTTGGGCGACGGATCACGCCTCAGCCTACGCCGGTAACTTTTGAAAATGCGTTAGCGATCAAATATCTGCAGCACGATTTTGACTCCTTGGTTGTAGAAGATGAGTCCCGCACCATTGGCCGCATCGGTCTGCCGATGGCCTGGCACCAACAGATGCAGGCTGCGCCCGTTGCCTTAGTAGAAGCATCCTTTGACGAGCGGGTAGAGCATATACACAAAGAATATGTGTTGGAGGCACAGGAAGAGTGCAGCCAGGCGGGCCTGGCAATCGACCACCTGCAACGCCAGTACGAAGATGCCGCCCAACGCATCCAGCGTCGTCTTGGTGGCCTACGCTTTGAACAGCTAACACGGAAAATTCAGGAGGCGTTCCAGGGCAGCCTGGATCATCGGGAATGGATTAGCTATCTACTGCGCGAATACTATGACCCCATGTACGACTTTCAGCTGCAGCGCAAAAGTCACCGAATTGGCTTTCAGGGCAACGCCCGTGAGGTCACTGAATTCCTTCAGGGCCAGCCCTAGGCCGCGCATTCGCAATGCCGCGCCAGAGCCTGGCGCTGTCAGTCCAGAAAATCCGCCATCATCTGCGTGACGGATTCCGGTTGATCGTGATGGGTCCAGTGCCCGGCATCCGCAACGATGCGCAGCTCAGCTTGGCGAAAATGGGCTAAGGTTCCGTCCTGACCCGTACGTTTTTCCAGGCCATTGTCGGCGTTAATCAGCAAGGTCGGCGCTGCGATGTTCTGCCAAAGCTCAACAATCTGGGATTCGGACAGGCCCACGCCAAGGAAGTTGTAGGTGTATTGGTCGTACTTCCAGGTGAATTGCCCGTCCTCCAGCTGCACCACCCCGTGGGCGGTCAAATGCATGGCCTGATCCTCGGTCAACTGCGGGTTGGCGTCCTGCATGCGCTGGTAGGCGGCTTGTAAATCCGGGTAGCGCCGTGGGGTGCGGCCGGACAGGTCGCGGTTAATTTCACTCCACTGCCGGATTAGGGCGGCGGTTCCGTTGTCTTCGGCCTCCGAGCGCCACAAGCCAATGCCTTCAAGCAAAATCAGCTTGCGCACATGCTCTGGGAAAACCCCGGCAAAAAACGCGGCAATGGCACCACCCAGGCTGTGCCCTACGAGAATAACCGGCCCAAGGCCACGCTGCTCGATCAGTTGCTGCAGGTCATAAATGTAGTCGTCGTAGCGGTAGCCGCTGCCCTGCACCCAATCGGAATCGCCGTGTCCACGCAAATCCGGCGCGATAAAGTGGAAATTCCCTTTAGTGGACAGGCGCTGAATCAGGTCATCCCAGGTGCGGCAGTGATCCCTGACACCATGCACGAGGACAATGGTGGGATCTTTGGGCGAACCCCACTCCACGTAATGCATTCGCAAACGTTGAGAAAAAAAACGATGGGACGTCGGCGTTAGCGCGGAGAAAGACGCCTGCAACATGGAAACTCCTTAGCAAAGGGTATTAGGAGCGGTCACGGAGCAAAGCCCGTTCCGAGTAGCCGACATGTTACAGAACTGGGTGGTCCGCGAAAATGTTGTTACCCAATTCCTCAGCCAGCACGGATTTGGCCTCCATTTGTTCCGCTGACACCGAAATCACCCCGGAGATCGCCCTATAATCTGCAAAAAACCCCTCGAACCCCCCTAATTCTCTTGTTCGAAGAAAAATTCGAACTGTTCAGCTACTTTTTGCACAAAAAACTTGCATTTAATGTTACCCAAGGTAACAATGCTTCCATTCAGCGGGAACGTGGCAACACGCCGCTGACTACGGGGATTTCCGAAACTCCTCTCCCCTCCCCTCCTCGGAAGTCCCCTTCTTTCGAAGGCGGAGGATCTTAGATCCTCCGCCTTTTTATTGCCCAGCATTTGGCCACTCAATTCTGTCCCAATCTTCCGGGTCGTCGTAACATCACACCATGACCAAACCAACGACCTACAAACACCTAACCGTATCCCGCAGCGCAGCCGTTGCCAGGATCACCCTTAATCGGCCGGAGCGAGCCAATGCGCTCAGCCACGACCATTTGGCTGAACTGGAACAGGCGGCACTGAGCTTTCGCGACGAGCCAGAGGTACGAGTGGTAATCATCACCGGCGCCGGCAAGCACTTCTCCTCAGGGGCGGACCTGCAGGATTCAGGGCCGGCACCGGACACGCCGTTGGTCCAACGACGGCGGCGTGCCCGCATGGGCCAGCGCGCCATTCAAGCGATATTGGCAATGGATCAGATCACCATTGCCGCATGGCGGGGCGCTGCTATGGGCGGTGGTGCCTGTGTGGCTACGGCCTGCGATTTTCGCATTGGTTCCGAAACCGCCTTCATGCAGTACCCGGAAGTGGACCTTGGTATCAATCTGATGTGGAAGAGCTTGCCCTTAATCCTGGCTCTGGTGGGTCCAGCCCGGGCAAAGCGGTTGGTGGCAGGCGCTGAACGTTTGCAGGCCACCACCCTAGCCGAGTGGGGCATCCTGGATAGGCTTACCGCAGACGCGGAGCTGCTGCCAACGGCTTTGGCCATGGCCGAGGTTTACGCCGCCAAGCCGCCCATTGCCGTGCAAATGATCAAGCAGTCAACCAATCAACTGGCCTACGCCCTAGGCGAGTCCATTATGCACATGGACGCGGATCAGAATTTGTTGGCGGCAAGCAGCAACGACAGAGCAAGAGCCATACACGGCAAACTTAACAATGAGCCAGCGGATTTTTCTGGAAATTAAGATCAGCGGAGGGCTATGGATTAGCTGGTAAGAGTGATCCCGTTGTTAGTGCTCGGGACCGTCGGCCCAGTAAAGACTGATGCCTTGTTCGTTCAGACGCATCTGGGGAATCTCGCCAAATTTACAGTGGCCGCCGCTTACGCAGGCCCCGCTGGTGACATCGAATACATAGCCATGCCAAGGACAGCTAACCGTGCCGTGGATGAGCGGCACCTGATCCAGCGGCCCCAACTGGTGGGGACACTGAGCTGGATATATGACCCAGTCTCCAGCCTCCCCGGCCGATGAATCCTCCAGGCGATTGAGCACAAAGCGGCGGCCCGACAAGGTGACCAAGTGCGGTAGCGATAACGCCTCCACCGGGCCGACCAGAACTTGCTCATCGCGGCTGATGCCATCCAACCTGCGATCTAGCTGGCGCTGACGTTCAGTCATCATGGCGACGTCTTCGTCGTATAAAAGTTCGTAGGCTGAAGCGTAGGCCATACCAACTTTGTCCCGAGCGGCTTTGGGCACCTGAGGAACAAAAAAATCCACCACAATGTCCAGCACTCGCTCAGACACCACGAACACATGGGTCCAGATTTCAGCGCCGGCGTTGGGGCCTTCAAGGTTTCGCGTTATCCAACACCGGGCGTCCCGATCAAGCCGCAATTCCAGCAAACTGGTGGATGCCGTATCCCCTTGGCCAGATGTGACCTCGGCGCGCCAACCCCAGCCCCCGTGACTAATGCAGTTAATGTCGCTGAAACTGCTGCTGTGCTGGAACGG
>CAZWQK010000070.1:0-8134 GCA_964635835.1 uncultured Pseudomonadales bacterium | reverse complement strand
TGAATACAGTAAGGGGTGTGCTCTTCGCCATCGGAACCCGTGTACTTCAGATTCATGCGCCCAGGCACTGCGAAATCCAGCTGCACGGTAGATACCGATTCTTCTCGGCCGGTAACCGTGGTGAACTGGATATCAATCTTTGGCCCGTAGAATGCGCTCTCGCCAATACCCACCTCGTAGTCGATTTCCAGCTCCGTTAGCACCTCTTCAAGAATGCGCTCAGACTCTTCCCAAGCCTGAGGATTATCGACGTACTTTTCCTTGCCTTTCGGATCTTCCGGATCCCACTTCGACAGGCGAACGCGAAAGGTGTCCAACCCCAAAATTTCATAGGCTTCCTGATACATGGCCATTACGGCTTTGAATTCGCCTTTGATTTGCTCAGCAGTGCAATAAATGTGGGCGTCGTTCATGCACATACCCCGAACCCGAACCATACCGCTAACGGCTCCGGAATCTTCGAATCGATAGACCTGACCGTACTCAGCCAGACGCAGCGGCAGGTCTCGATAGCTGCGCGGCTCCGCGTCAAACACCTTGTGGTGGTGCGGGCAGTTCATAGGGCGCAGACGGTAAGCTTCTTTGATTCTGGTCTCGGCACCTTCGCCCTCACCCTCTTCTGCGGTTTCCATCAGCTCCATGGCTGGGTACATATCGTCGGCGTAGTAAGGCAGGTGACCCGTGGTGTGGTACAAGGATTCCTTCGCCAAATGCGGTGTCGCAACCCGAACGTATCCCGCCTTGAACTCCAGTTCTTTGGCCAGATTTTCCAGTTCGTCACGCACAACGGTGCCGTTGGGCAACCACAGCGGCAACCCCTTACCAATGTCGTTATCAATCGCGTAAATGCCAAGCTCCCGGCCCAGCTTCTTGTGATCCCGAGCCAAGGCCAGCTCGTAGGCTTCAACATGGCGATCGAGGGTTTCTTTGTCGAGAAAAGCCCAAGCGTAAATCCGCGTCATCATCACGTTGTCAGAGTTGCCCCGCCAGTAAGCACCGGCAACGCTGCGAATCTTAAACGCGTCACGAGGAATGTCCTTGGTGGTATGCACATGCGGACCTTCGCACATATCCAAGAACGGCCCGTTCCGATAGAAGGTCAGGCTCTCGAGCCCATTCTTTGCAATCAGCTCGCTGCCGTATTCCTGCTTGTACGGTTCGCCCATCTCAGCAATGCGCGCCAAAGCGTCCTCAGCGCCCAGTTCCTCGCGATCGAAGCGCTGGCCCTTTTTCAGAATTTTTTTCATGCGCCGCGTGAGATCAGGAAAATCTTCCTCGGTCAGCGGCTCGGTCAAAATAAAGTCATAGTAAAAACCGTCGCGAATCGGCGGCCCAAAGCCCAGGGTGCTGCCTGGCCGCATCTCCAAGACCGCCTGAGCCATGACGTGAGCTAAGCTGTGGCGTACGGTATAAAGCTCGTCGTGCTCGGCGTTTTCGCCTTCGTGCTCAAAGCGCTGTTCGGAACTGGACATCTGACTCCCTAATAACAATTCCTGAGTGAGGCAACCGGGCTCACCAGCCGACCGCGCCGGCCATAATAATACTCGTGGCCCCAAGGCACTAGGGGAAACGTGGCTCCGTCAGGAAAGAGAGACAAAAAATCGAGCACCGTTTCATCCCGTACTCGCCGCATCTGCGGCGGAATGGCCAGCTCGTTCCTCAACGACTCCCACCAACAGGATGACGATCTGAATATAAAGCGGATCCCGAGCGGCCTGACCAAAAGCCCAGCGGTGTTGCTGGCGGGGTAGCGGCCAGGGAAAGCGTTGTCGAACCAGCGGCACCGTTGCTCATGAAGATGTTCCGTTTTGCCATAAATCGGCGTGGGCCAGAGGAGAAAGCACTTGAGCCGAGGCCCCACCAGATTAGACTGCGACGATGGCGAACAGCAAATCCAGCGGTGGTAAGAGCCGCAAGCCGGCGAAAAACCACCCCTGGAAGCTCGGCCTCTCGGGTCCGGTTTCCTATGGCGGCAACAACCGCGGCAGCTGGAGTGGTTTTTACCGGCCCCCAGAATCTGCCAGTCCGGTGAAGACGCTGAGCCCGGCGGAGATCAAAGCGCTGGGACTGGACTTAGTGCTGCCCATCGAAGAGATCGTTGAGGCACGCCGCATGTGCCAGCAATTGCACCCGGATCGGGGCGGCGATCCGGAACAGTTCCAGTACTGGAAAGAACGCTTGGACCGGCTGCGGCGCAGAGTCCGCAAGTAAAACCGTCCCGGCTGGGCGTTACCCCGGCACACCCTAACCCGGCAAAACTGTCGGGGATCACGGCTCATAAACGGGTCTTTGGCCACCCTGCCGGCGCCGTCGAAGCCAGTTTTCCAACGTCGAATAACTCTTGGGATATGCCCGGCAAAATGTCAGTATTTATCTCGTTCCATGGGGGGGACTGATTGCGTACCCGTCTTTCGGGTCAATAGCCGCTAGGCCATCGCCAACAGTAGTTTGCATTGGTTGGATTTTCAGGGGAGTACATGTCGGAACAAAAAGAATTCAGCCCGACCTACCGGAACTATGCCTTGGGCATCTTGTTCGTTGGCTACATCGTCAACTTTGTCGACCGCTCAATCCTGTCGCTATTGCTAGAGCCAATCAAACTCGAACTCTCTCTTACCGACTCCCAGTTGGGCTTGTTAGGTGGTTTGGCCTTCGCGCTTTTTTATACGTTTTTGGGCATTCCTATTGCGGCTTTAGCGGACAGACGCAGCCGGGTAAAAATTCTGGCGGTGTCCATGGTCATCTGGAGCGCCATGACCGCACTGTGCGGCCTGGCCATCAACTTTTGGACGCTGCTGCTGGCAAGAATTGGCGTTGGCGTTGGCGAAGCAGGCGCCAGCCCGCCGAGCCACTCGCTGATTTCCGATTACTTCCCCATTGAGCAGCGGGCCACAGCCCTGTCTATTTACGCCCTGGGCATTCCCTTTGGCACCATGATCGGTAGCTACGTGGGCGGCTGGGGAGCGGACACCATCGGCTGGCGAAACACCTTCTTTCTGGTGGGCCTGCCCGGGATTTTCGTCGCCATGGTCATCCTCTTCACCTTGCGGGAACCACCTCGCGGCATGTCCGATGGCAAATTGTCGGCAGCGCAGGCACCTAAGGCCGCGTCGCCAGAGGCGCCGGCGGTAAAAGAGGTTCTGAACTTTTTGTGGGGCAAGGTCTCATTCCAGCACCTGGCCTTCGCAGCAGGCCTCCACGCCTTTGTGAGCTATGGCGCAGGCACTTGGAACGCCCCATTCTTTACACGCATCCACGAAATGTCATCCACCGACCTCGGCGCGGCATTAGCGCTTGTCGCTGGTATTGGCGCTGTAGGTACCTTTGGTGGTGGTTATCTAAGCGATAAACTGTCAGAACGCACCGGCGACAAGCGTTGGTATTTCTGGGTACCTGGCATCGCTACGGCAGTGATGGTGCCATTCCAATTGATTGCCTATCTCTACGACGGTACGGTGGCGGCCATCGCCAGCTTGTGCCTGGTCGGCATTCTCGGCAGCGCCTATCTCGGGCCGTCTTTCGCGATGACCCAAGCCCTGGTATCTTTACGTATGCGCGCCGTAGCTTCAGCAATTTTGCTGTTTGTGCTAAATCTCATTGGCATGGGTCTTGGGCCCTACTTCATCGGCATTCTCAGCGATTTGTTCAATCCAACCTTTGGCTACGAGTCCATTCGCTACGCCCTGTGTGTTGCGGTGCTGGTCAACCTTTGGGCGGGAATACATTACTTCTTAGGCGCACGAACCATGCGGGGTGACCTGCTGGACACCGAAGCCCTTAACGAACGCTTGGCTAAGGCCAGCTAACGCGCACGAGCCTGTAGCCGGCGCATTTGCAGTCAATCGTAAAGGTTCGTGCCGCGAACCCAAACGGTCCGATTGCACACGGCTCTGGCAGCGCAGATCCGACAGACAATACAGTAAAGGAGAGTTACTATGTATCCAGGACACTGGGCCATCTTAAAACCGACAACCCCCGCAGTCATCGACGCAGAAAGCGGTGAGCAGGTTACTTGGCTAGAGCTAGACCAGCGCTCAAATCAAGTCGCACGACTGCTCGAAAGCTTGGGACTGGGCGTGGGCGACCATGTCTCTATTTTTATGGAAAACAACCTGGAGTATTTTTCCATCGCCTGGGGCGTGCTGCGCTCAGGAATGTATCTGACCTGTGTTAACCGCTACCTGACCCCGGACGAGGCGGGATACATCATCGACGACTCCACCAGTCAGGTACTCTTTGCTTCATCAGAATTAGCCCAAAGCGAGGCGCTACCGGCCCTGATACCTAACTGCCCCCACCGCTACAGCGTGGGAGCGGACATCGCGGGTTTTGACAATGCCGCCCAAGCCATAGCGACAATGCCCACAACACCTATCGCGGACCAGCGAGCTGGCGACACCATGCTCTACAGCTCCGGCACCACGGGCCGACCCAAGGGCATCAAACGCCCTCTTACCGGCAATCACGTTGGCGACGGACTTCCCGGCGTGGACGTCAACAACCCCTACGGCATAAATGCAGACACGGTTTATCTGTCTCCGGCCCCCTTGTATCACGCAGCGCCTTTCGGCTACTGCACTCGCACGCTGGCTCTTGGGGGCACCGTTGTGATGATGCGCAACTTCGATCCCGAGGAATCCTTGCGTCATATCCAACGCTACTCAATCACTCATTCTCAATGGGTGCCGACCATGTTCATTCGCATGTTGAAACTGGATGAAGAGGTTCGCAACCGGTACGACCTCAGCAGCCATCAGTGTGCGATTCATGCCGCCGCTCCTTGCCCGAAAGAAATCAAGTATCAGATGATGGATTGGTGGGGGCCGATTTTGTGGGAGTACTATGCCGGCACCGAACGCATTGGCACCACGGTCATCTCCCCCCAAGAGTGGTTAGAGCACCCCGGATCCGTGGGTCGAGCCATCACCAGCATCCTGCACATTTGCGACGAAAGCGGTGCCGACGTGCCCACCGGCGAGGAGGGCATGGTGTATTTCGAGCAGCCCAAGCGCAGCTTTGAGTATCACAACGCTGCGGATAAAACCGCATCCGCCTCCCACCCTATCCACGACAACTGGACGTCCTTGGGCGACGTTGGCTACGTGGACGAAGAAGGGTTCTTATATCTCACCGACCGCAAGGCCTACATGATCATCTCCGGCGGCGTGAACATATATCCGCAGGAGATTGAGGACGCGCTGGTACTGCACCCGGCGGTTCAAGACGTGGCCGTGTTTGGTGTCCCCAATGCCGATTTTGGTGAGGAAGTTAAAGCCGTGGTTGAGCTGGCTCCGGGGCAGCAACCATCCGCCGCCGTGACCGATGACCTGATGGCCTACGCCAAAGCACATTTGGCGGGCTACAAGGTTCCGCGATCTATTGACTTTACTGATGCGCTGCCCCGCCTGCCCACGGGCAAGCTGTACAAGCGTCTATTGAAAGATCAGTACTGGCCGGCCAAGGACTAGGCATGGGAATTGGGTCAAGCTTTGGCAGCGATGCCGCTCTCGCGATGACCCACAGCCCCTAGCATTTTCATTTTTTTGGACGACAGCCTTGAACAATGCCCCGAACAACGCCACCAGCACACAACCCCATCGGCCCATAGAGTGGCGCAAAGCGTTCCGTGCTATGGGTCGCCTGATTAAAAACCCGGAAGCCACAGATGCAGTCTTCACCATCATTGACGCCCTGTCGGGCAACTCATTGGAGACCGGCTTTCGACGCTTCACGGCCACCGCCATGGGGCGTCAGATTTTGGCGGAGCGACGCTCATTGCTGGACACACTGCGTGATCGCGACTATCTCGCCACCTTGCCCACGCACTCGCTGGCTGCCCACTATCTGCAGTTCGTCACCTCTGAGAATATCAGCGCCGAGGGCTTAGTTGCGCCCAGCGAAGATATGCGGACCTCCAGGGATCTTGATGCGGATCGCTTGCTTTTCGCGAACCGCCAACGAGACATGCATGACCTCTGGCACACGCTAACTCACTACGGCCGCGACGAGCTGGGCGAGGTGTGCTTGCTGGCCTTTACCGCGGCTCAAAGCCCCAATCGAGGCATTGCCTTTATTTGTCTGGTGGGCATTTATCAAATCGGTAAAGACCTTTACCCAACTGATAAAAACCTTGGCTGGGCTGTTCCCAAGGCGGCTTACCGCGCCTATCGAGACGGTAAAAAAGCCGCATGGCTGCCCGCCCAAGATTGGGAAACTTTGCTAGCACAGCCGATTGGGGCGGTGAGAGCGCAGCTGAACATTTGCCCACCCGAGAGATACCAGAAGATTCGTCACGCGCTAATGCAAGCCGAATTGGTGTAGCTGACGATTTCGCGTCCGCCAGTAACCGAATTAGCTAAGAGGCAGCGATAAGACTCCAGATGAACGACTTTGACTATATTATAGTCGGCGCTGGCACTGCGGGCTGCGTGCTGGCGAATCGGCTTTCCAAAGACCCGAGCAAACGCGTGCTGCTGCTGGAGGCAGGGAAAAAAGACGACTACTTTTGGATCGACATTCCAGTCGGCTACCTCTACACCATCGGTAATCCACGCACAGACTGGTGCTTCGAAACCGAGCCAGAACCAGGTTTGAACGGACGCAGCATTGGCTATGCCCGAGGCAAAGTGCTTGGCGGCTGCTCATCCATCAACGCCATGATTTACATGCGCGGCCAAAAATCTGACTTTGACCACTGGGCCAGCCTGGGCAATCGCGGATGGGGGTGGAGCGACGTCCTGCCGATTTTCCGGCGCTCTGAGGATTACCAGCACGGCGCGGACGATTTTCACGGCAGCGGTGGCGAGCTGCGGGTAGAAGAACGCCGGGTAAACTGGGAAATACTCGACGTGTGGCGGGAGGCCGCTCAGGAATGCGGCATTCCGAAAATTGATGAGTTCAATCGGGGCGATAACTTCGGCAACGCCTACTTCCAAATGAATCAGCGTCGCGGCAAGCGCTGGAGCGCTACCCGAGCGTTTCTCGACGACATCAAGCAGCGTCCCAACCTGACGATTCTTACCGAAGCCACCGTTGAGCGCGTAACCCTGGAACCCACCGACGCGGGGTTAACCGCCACCGGCGTGCAAATCCTGCACCGGGGCCAGCGCCAGCATATGACCGCCCAAAACGAGGTTTTGCTTGCCGCCGGCGCCATCGCCTCGCCACAGCTACTGCAGCTTTCCGGTATTGGTCCCGGGGATCAGCTAAAGATCCACGATATTGCCGTGCAGCATGCCTTACCCGGTGTTGGTCAGAACCTTCAGGACCATTTGCAAATACGCACGATTTATCAGGTCGATAACACGGTTACCCTGAATCAGCGCGCGCGCTGGCCTTGGGGCATGGCCCTGATGGGACTGGAATACTTTTTAAAGAAGACCGGGCCATTGACCATGCCGCCGTCCCAGCTGGGCGCCTTTGCCAAGAGTGACCCCTCGCAGCGGTCGGCTAACATCGAGTGGCACGTGCAGCCGTTGTCCTTGGACAAATTTGGCTCGCCCCTGCACAAGTACAATGCGATCACCCCTTCTGTATGCAATCTGCGGCCATCCAGTCGCGGCACCGTCAGTCTGAAAACTGCGAACCCCTTTGATGCACCGGCCATCGCGCCTAATTATTTGAGCACCCAGGAAGACTTAGAAGTGGCGGTAGCGGGCTTAAAGTACACCCGCCGCATCATGGCCGCGCCCTCTTTGGCACCGTACAACCCGGTTGAGCTAAAACCCGGGCCCGCCATCACCTCGGATGAGGACCTACAGCGCGCGGCCGGAGATTTGGGCACGACGATTTTTCATCCCGTGGGCACCTGCAAAATGGGGCCAGCCCACGATGACGCTGCGGTGGTCGACGATGAACTTCGCGTTCACGGCATTGCGGGGCTGCGGGTCATTGATGCGTCGATCATGCCGACCATCACCTCAGGCAACACCAACGCCCCCACGGTGATGATTGCCGAACGCGGCGCAGATTTGATTCGCCGGGACTACGACCACAGCTCTTGAGGGTTTCCTCGAACACGTACTTTTGAGCAGGAAGAGCCACTTGAACGTCTACGGCGCTGCCTTTGGGAGTGGTTAATGTGTGACTCGGCTCAGAGCTGAACCAGTCGAGATCGCTTTTCTACCGACACCAC
>CAZWQK010000069.1:6478-8167 GCA_964635835.1 uncultured Pseudomonadales bacterium | reverse complement strand
TGCACGATTTTTTTCGTCTGTTACGCCTTTAGCTGGACATTGGTCATCTAGGCGGGATTTAACCCTCGGGCAGGGATTCAACGGTTTGTCTGCACTTAATCTGAATCCTCACTTCCACATGCTCTACCTGAACGGTGTCTACGATACCAAGGGCTACTTCTGGCCGGTCAAACCACCGACTGGTGAAGACCTGGATGTCATTGCTCATACAATTGCCATCCGCGTCTCACGGTTCTTGGAGAAAGCAGGCTACCTGATTCGTGATGCGGAGTCACAGTACCTGGATCTGCTGCAGGACGAGGAGGATGCCATGGCTGCGATCGTGGGCGGGTCTATCACCTATCGCCTAGCATTGGGTCCCAATGCGGGTCGGAAGGCGTTGACGTTACAGACCGTTCCTGCCAGAACCGAACAGAAAAGGGGCGACGACCTGGTCGCCAAACAAGCTGGCTTTTCGCTACATGCTGGTATTGCCTGCAAGTCTCATCAGCGCAAGAAACTCGAGCGATTATGTCGGCACATTACCCGGCCCGCTTTTTCTGAATTCCAGCCCATCGACTATACATGGGTGACCATCGCGCTCGACAATGAGTTCACCAATCTTCGCTTGCAGTGTTTTCACTTGTGCTTCGAAGTCCTGTAAATGAGAGGATTCCCCTTCGAGAATGTATCCTTCATGCCTTCCATGGCCTCACGTTTCTACTTGGTAATCACGTTGGGATGAACTTGGTAGCGCTGTGCCAGCTCCACGATGGCACCATCCCCTCTAATCGCCGCCAGTGCGACCTGGGTTTTGAATTCCGCGGGGCATTGTTTTCTCTTTGCCATGTCGATGGCTCCTTATGCCTATCGACTCTACCTTAACGAGCTGTTCAAATTTTGGGGGCCACTTCTCTCTGACTGCGTCAATCTGTTGCTGATTATCCTGAAAGACTCGGTTCATTGAGTTGGGCCTAACCCTCTTGCGGCATTGCCTTGGCCCTCGGCTTTTTAACTTGACGTTTACGTAAAGGTAAATAATATTCGTGCCATGTCATCCAGCTATTCCATCAGCGATCTCGCCAGCGAATTTGGCGTGACGCCTCGCACGCTGCGCTTTTACGAGGAAAAAGGCCTACTGCAGCCGACGCGAAGCGGCCAGCGTCGGTGCTATTCCCAGACAGACCGAGCGCGGCTGCGGCTGATTTTACGCGGCAAAGTTCTTGGCCTGTCGCTAGATGAAAGCGCCGAACTCATTGGAATGTACGATCCGAACTCGAATAACGAGGAACAGATTCAGCGGCTGATCGAAAAAATTCAGCAACGACGGGAACAGCTGTTAGCGCAAAAAACTGAGCTGGAACAAATGATTGAAGATCTGAACGCTTGGGAACAACGCGCCGGTGACAGTATCTCAATCGCAAAACACAGAATGCCGAAGGGCAAAAAGTCGAAGGGGTAATGCTCATGAACACTCTGAAAAGTCGGATTAATCCAAGGTCTCAGGCCTTTGCCGACAACAGCACGCACATGCAGTCCTTGGTGGACGACCTGGCATCGCTGGTCGAGCACATCAAGCAAGGAGGTGGAGAGCGCTATCAGGCCAGACACCAAGCTCGGGGCAAGCTGTTGCCGAGAGACCGGGTGGACTTGCTGATAGATCCTGGCTCGCCCTTTCTGGAGTTTTCCCAGCTGGCCGCTCACAACATG
>CAZWQK010000069.1:0-6468 GCA_964635835.1 uncultured Pseudomonadales bacterium | reverse complement strand
ATGGCAATGATGACGTGCCCGCTGCCGGCATCATTACCGGCATCGGTCAGGTGAACGGCATTGAGTGCGTTATCGTTGCAAACGACGCAACGGTAAAAGGCGGCACCTACTACCCGGTCAGCGTAAAAAAGCACCTGCGGGCTCAAGATATCGCCAGGGAAAACCACCTGCCCTGCATCTATCTGGTGGATTCCGGCGGCGCCAATCTGCCAAATCAAGATGAGGTTTTTCCGGACAAAAACCATTTTGGCCGCATTTTTTTTAATCAGGCCAACATGTCTGCCGAGAATATCCCACAAATTGCCGTGGTCATGGGGTCCTGCACTGCGGGCGGCGCCTACGTGCCGGCCATGGCCGATGAATCCATTATCGTAAAAGACCAGGGCACAATATTTCTCGCCGGGCCGCCCCTGGTGAAAATGGCGACCGGAGAAGAGGTTCGCGCCGAAGAGCTTGGCGGCGCTGATGTCCATAGCCGGGAATCCGGCGTCACCGATCACTACGCCAACAACGATCAACATGCCCTGGAGCTGGCCCGCCAAGCGGTAGCCCGCCTGAACCGGGTAAAGCCGATTGTCATGGACGTCGCCGAACCTGAAGAACCCCTGTATCCGGCCAGCGAGCTGCTCGGCGTAGTGCCAAAAAACGTCCGCGAGCAGTACGACGTTCGAGAGATCATTGCCCGCGTTTTCGATGCCTCGGCATTCGATGAATTCAAAACCCTGTATGGCAGTTCGTTGGTCTGCGGCTTCGCTCGCCTGTATGGCTACCCGGTGGGCATCGTCGCGAACAACGGTGTGCTGTTCGCCGAGTCCGCCCAGAAAGGTGCTCACTTCATTGAACTTTGCGCCCAACGCAAGATCCCGCTGATTTTTTTACAGAACATAACCGGCTTCATGGTGGGCAAGCAGTATGAAACCGGCGGCATAGCTAAGCACGGCGCAAAAATGGTGACCGCCGTGGCCTGCGCCAAAGTGCCAAAGCTAACCTTGATTGTTGGCAACTCTTACGGCGCCGGAAACTATGGCATGTGCGGCAGAGCCTACGACCCTAACTTTTTGTTTATGTGGCCAAATGCGCGAATCTCTGTAATGGGTGGCGAACAGGCCGCGGGGGTGCTGGCTCAAGTTCGACGCGGACAAATTGAAGGTGCTGGGGACGAGTGGACCGAGCAGGATGAGGCCACATTCAAGCAACCCATCATCGACGACTTTGACGCCCAAGCTCACCCCTACTACGCCAGCGCCCGGGTTTGGGATGATGGGGTAATTAACCCGGTAGATACCCGCCGCGTGCTGGGCTTAGCCCTGTCCGCCGCCCTTAACAAACCCATTGCCGAGACCCGTTTCGGCGTGTTCAGGATGTAACCATGTTCAGCAAAATTCTCATCGCCAACCGCGGCGAAATTGCCTGCCGCATCATTCGCACGGCCAAGCACCTCGGCGTGCGCACTGTCGCCGTCTTTTCCGACGCGGACAAAGATGCCCTGCACGTCAGCATGGCGGACGAAGCCATTCACATTGGCGGCTCGGCCCCGGCGGACTCCTATTTGCAGGCCCACCGCGTGATTAAGGCCGCCAAGGACAGCGGCAGTGAGGCCATTCATCCAGGCTATGGCTTCTTGTCTGAAAACTCGGAATTTTGCCGGCTCTGTGCAGAACACGATCTGGTCTTTATCGGCCCCCCTGTAGGCGCCATCGAAGCCATGGGCTCTAAGTCCGCAGCCAAGCAAATCATGGAGCGAGCTGGGGTGCCCTTGCTGCCTGGCTATCACGGCGCCGATCACGACGACAGCAAGCTACGGCAGGCCGCCGACGCTATGGGCTATCCCGTTCTGCTTAAGGCCGTGGCTGGCGGGGGCGGTAAGGGTATGCGCCAAGTCCACGACGCAAAGGACTTTGCCGACGCCCTTGCAGCTGCGAAGCGAGAAGCGCAATCCGGCTTTGGCAACGACGACATGCTAGTGGAAAAGTACCTTGAGCAGGCACGGCACGTTGAAGTCCAGGTATTTTGCGACACCCTCGGCAATGGCGTTTACCTGTTCGAACGGGATTGCTCGGTGCAGCGTCGGCACCAGAAAATCATCGAAGAAGCGCCTGCGCCCGGTTTGTCTGCAGACCTCAGAAAAAGAATGGGCGACGCGGCCCTGCGCGCCGCCGCAGCGGTGGGTTACGTGGGAGCCGGCACGGTGGAGTTTCTGCTGGACCCCGGCGGCGAATTTTATTTCATGGAAATGAACACCCGGCTACAGGTCGAGCATCCGGTGACGGAGATGATTACCGGCACCGATCTGGTGGCCTGGCAGCTGCAGGTTGCCAACGGCGAGCCCCTACCCAAAACCCAGGAGGAGTTGAGCATTCACGGCCATGCAGTGGAAGCGAGAATTTATGCCGAAGATCCGGACAACGAATTTTTGCCCGCCGCCGGCCGCCTGTGGCGGCTCGATGAGCCTGACTCCAGCCGGCATCTGCGGGTAGACACTGGGGTCATTGCCGGTGATGAGGTTGGAGTCTTCTACGATCCAATGATCACCAAGCTCATCGTTTGGGGAGAAAACCGCGAACTCGCGCTGCAGCGCATGGAGCAGGCCCTGGCGAGCTATCGCATCGCTGGGGTGGTCACCAATATCGACTTTCTGCGGCGGCTGGTCAGGCACCCGACATTTCAGGCCGCCCAGCTGCGCACAGACTTCATCGAGCAGCACCAGCAAGACCTATTTACCTCAGCCAGCTCGCTGTCTACGGAAGCCTTGGCGCAGCTTGGTATTTTTTTGAGTCTGGCGCCAAAGCAGCATAACCCCAACGCGCAGGTGAACGACCCAACCTCACCCTGGCACTACAACGACGCCTGGCGAACCAACGCGCCAAGTCGATGGCAGCACCACCTGATCGTCGACCAAGTTACCCATTCGGTGCTGGTGACAAGCCCACGCCCAGGGCACTACGACGTGACCATCGGCGAAGCCGTAATCCGGGCACAAGGCCAGCTGCGGGGGGACGACCTCATCTGCAGTCTTGACGGCCACCGGCATCGCGCCGTAGTCGCCTGTGCTTGGCGGCAAGGTTACCGTGAACTGGTGCTGTTTAGCGGCCAGCAGAGCATTCGCGCCCAAACCCTGCCAGCAGATATTGGCGAGGACACGCAAAATACAGACGGATCAGGCTTCAAAGCGCCAATGAATGGCACCTTGATCGCCTTGCTCGCAGAGCCGGGACAGCCAGTGGAAGCCGGCACCACCTTGGCCATTATGGAAGCCATGAAAATGGAGCATGCTATTAAGGCCCCAAAGGATGGCACCGTTACCGATGTCTTTTACAGCGTTGGCGACTTGGTTGATGGTGGCTCCGACCTGCTGGCCTTCGAGGCGGCTGTAACCTAGCAGCCCCAAGGGAAACTCAGTCCTAGGCCACCTGGTTTTGTTTTTGCGCGCCGATGGTTTCTACGCAGGCGTGGGCGGCTTCAGCGCCCTTGAGCACAAAATGCTCGCGGAAAAACTCTGGCTGGCCCTCGCTGAGAAAGTCCTGGGGCGTTAGCACCGCAGAAAATACCGGCACGCCGGTGTCCATCTGCACCCGCATCAATCCGTCAATGACCGCCGTGGACACAAACTCGTGGCGATAAATGCCGCCATCTACAATGAGCCCGCCGGTGACTACTGCCGCGTACTGACCCGTCGTTGCCAGCAGCTTTGTACGCAGGGGAATTTCAAAGGCCCCGGGCACTTCAAACAGATCGACGTCCCGATTGTCCAGTTCAGCGTGGGTTTTTAGAAAGGAATCCCGGAGCTGGTCGACTATCTCTCGGTGCCAGCAAGACTGCACAAAGGCGATGCGACTTCGGGAGGTGGTTTCGGAGAAGTTGGCATTGAAGCTATTCATCTGTTGCTTTCCTATCGTTGGGTTAAACAACAGGGCAACGAAGCTTCCGGCGTGGGCTGCCTGTAGGACAACACTGCTTTCCACCTCATTCTCATAACCAGACTTTGACTGTCGGCCCCGGAATCTAACCGGGTCTGCTGTCCTCCTGACCCCGCCATCTGGCAGCGACCAAGAGCGCCCGCGGGCTACACATCGTTAAGTATCTCAACATGGGATTACCGCCGGTGGGGACTTTCACCCCGCCCTGAGAATTCGTCTTTACGACGACGCACCGACTATACGATGGAACCCAGGCCGTGACAATGCGCTTACCAATAACCACCGTCGGTTCTTTCTACAGTCATCTGGGTTGCGGCACCGGGACGAAACGTCGCAACAAAATCGGCATCAACGCTAGGCTTATCATTAGCAGCAAGCCAATCGCCACCGTGAGCAGCAATCCAATTGAGGCAGCGCCCTGATGGGGGCTTAGACTTAAAGAACAAAAAGTGCCAACAGTGGTCAGACCGCTAATCATCACAGCCCGGCGAATGGCGGGGTCCATGGCCTCGACACCCATCCGCATCTGCCTGTGGCGGTGGACGATGTGGATACCCGTATCCATCCCTAACCCCAAAATTAGCGGCACCATCAAAATATTCGCCATGTTCAAACTAATACCTAACGAAACACATATGGCGAAGGTCAGCACCACGGTTACAGCAATTGGCGTTAGCACCAGCAGCGGATACTTCCAGTCACGAAAGTACACCAGCAAAAGCAGAAAGATGCTTGCAAAGGCCGTGGCGGTAGCCTGCTGAAAGGACTGGACCACTACGCCACCAATCCCCCACTCGACAACGCTGCGGCCTGCGGCATTAGGTGCTGCAGAGGAAACCTCGGCAATGAAGGCGTCCGTCGCCTTTCGGTCGTTGAGTTGGCTGGCCGGGTTTACTGAAAGCAAATGCTGGCCGTCAGCTGTTACCAGCCGGCTGCGAAAGCTCTCGGGCACGTCGGCCAATGTAAAGGGCTGAGCAGCCAGCAGCGCGCCAAACTCACTCAGAGCTGCCGGCATCTGGAGTGCCAGCTGCTGCTCAAATGCCTGCCGCCGCCCAGCAATCTCAGCCATCTCTTGGGCGGCGGCGAGTACCTCCATAGCCTGACGTTGGGGCTCACCGCTGAGCTCATCGGCGACTATTGCCAGGTATTGTATCGCCATGGCCGTATCGTCGACGCCCGAATCCGGTACTGGCGATGGCTGAACATCCGGCAGCACCTCACGCTGGGCTCGCAACAGCGCCGCCTTCGCTGTCTGCTCGTCGGGCACAAAGTCTGCCGGCGTTGCCACCGCACCTACCGTGGCCAAAGCCAGCAGCTGGTCTTTTAGGTCCCTGGCAGCGTTCGCGTCCGCCACCAACACGTGCACGCTGTAATCCGTGGTTTGCTGGTTTTCCTGAAGCTCCAGCAGCGCACGCATGGCTGGGGCCTGTGCATCGCGCATGGCCAGCACGCTGTAATCGAAGCGCACGTCCTTGGCTAACCAGACAGCACCCAGGCTAACCAGAGCGAAGCAGCCCACCACCAAATGACTGGGTAAGCCGTCGATCGCGACCCGTAGTTTGCGCAGAGGGGGCGTAATCAACATTTTTCGTGCCGGATCTTGAGGCTCTGGCGGCCAGCGCAACAGCACTGCAGGAATCACGGTCAAAGTCAGTGCCGGGGCGATGAAAATCCCGCCGGCGCTGATAATCCCCAGCTCCGCAAAGCCCCGGTAGGCTGTGGGCAAAAACGCCAAAAACTGGCCGCCGACGTCAACGTGCACAAAATCAGCGCCGGGCCGAGACTACCGGGCCGTTGAACGGGTAATGCCATGGATCCACGACCATGGCGACCCGAGGTCTTGTGTGTGCTGCCTGCATCGACTCAGCGTGCTACCGCGCCCTAGACTGGCACGGTCCGCACAGCGTCCTCGGGGCTTCGGCGTTTAATCATTACTCCGCAGCGCCAGTAGTGGATTATCCCCCAAACCAAAATCACGATGGTGGTTGCTAAGCCCAGCGCAGGCCATCCTCGCCCTGACTTTGCGCAAAGAGATCGCTGAAGTATCCCACGGTAAAGGGCCCCAGACCCAGGCCAACGACATTGATGATGAACAGATTGATCGCCGCGGCTACCGAGCGCATTTCCAGCGGCGTAGAATTTTGGATCAGCGCAAATCCCGGCACCACGTAAAGGGTGCCTAACATGGCCGGCACTACATAGGCAACGATGGCCATCATCGGGGTGGTCGCCATGAACGTTAAATACAGTAAGGGCAAGCTAACCAGGAAAGAGATGGCCACAACCCACGGCAGCCACTGCTCGCCACGGCGAGCAGACAAGAAGTCCGCAATCCTGCCGCCAAGATAGATGCCAATGGCACCGCCGACTCCGATCAATAGCGCGAGGTAACTGCCCACTTCGCCGGTACCCATGTCGTGGATACGCACTAAATATATGGGGATCCAGATCACCGAAGCGTAACCAGCCAAGGACACCAAGGCACCGGCAGCACAATGTGCCGCAGCACCGGGCTACGCCAGATGAACCTCACCACCTCCCAAAATCCTGG
>CAZWQK010000068.1:5771-8192 GCA_964635835.1 uncultured Pseudomonadales bacterium | reverse complement strand
GGCGGCTTGGGCAGCGGTGCTGCGGGCAATGGCGGCCTCAATCACAAAACCCAAAATCAGGATAAAGGTGGTGCTGATGTGATCAAGTATGCCCAAACTAAAGAACAGTTGGCCGCAGGCGTAGATGCCCAGCACCCGTAAAGTGCTGCCGTAGGCCATGCCTCCGGTTTGGCGCATCATCATCAGGAAGCCGTGGTAGTAATTTCGATACACGATGATGGCCGGCATCAGGCACATGATCAGGGTGGCGTCCTGGGCAATGCCGATGACGCTGTGTGGCAGTCCCATCAGGTTGCCCCACACCCACAGATGCAGGGGCGTTAGCGCGAAAACCAGCATGATTGCCGTGATGCCGGCACCTACCACCGTCATGAATCGGCGCTTGGTGGGCAGATCATCGAAGCCGAAGCTGATGAAAAAATGCCGAAACTGATTAGCCGCTTGTTGAAAGATCATGCAGAAGTCGAAGGCCACTCGCAGAGCGGCGATACTGGCAATGCCGTCCGGGGTGCGGGCAACAAAGGCAAATAAAATGGGCCGGCTGAGCGCAAACATAACGCCGGTGGTGGACACTGGAATAAAAAAGCCCAGCAGCTCCCGGTAGCTTACGTTTTCGTGCTCGGGCTCCAGCGGCGCCTTATACAGGGTGTAGCGCGCCCACAGCAGCAGGGTCAGCATAATCACCACCCCCAGGATTTCTGCTCCAACCACCACATAGGCGGGCTTCAGGGCGAGAGTAAGACCGGTCACCAGGGCCGCGACCACAACACCCAGGTAAATAAAGTTGATGACGGTAGTCCAGCCCGTGAGTTTGGCCTGTACCAGCAGCCCTGAAAAAAAGTGGCGCTGGCCGTTCAGCAAAATTAGCGGGCACAGCAGCGCCAGGTACTCGCTCACTCGCTGGGTGAGGGCATCGTCGATGCTGAAAATTAACGCCACCAGATTTTGACCCGCTGGGGTGCCCGCAATGAGGGCTAGCGGCAGCATGATTGCGGTACTGGCGGCCACCACGAAACGCCATGAGCGCTCCATGGCTGTTGGACTGCGGGCGTAAACGTTAGCTAACTGGGCGATGAATTGCAGGGCAGCGTTAAAAAAACTGAACACGCCGTAGGCCAGTGCCAGTACTGCCAGCTCCGTGACCGCGTCCGGATACCGCGCCAGGGCGGCATTTTGAAACTGCACCGACAGCACCATGCCCACGCCGATAAGGGCGAGGGGCCAATAGAAGCGCCAGTAGGTGAGCACGCGGAAGAGTGCTTAGCGCTTGAATATCAGACTGAAGGTGACCGGTACGCTGTAGCTGATGGCGGGCAGGCCCGCGATGTCGCGCAACGCGTCGATGCCAGATTCCAGGTTTAAGCTCGACGCCGTCACCACGATGGGCGCCACCGTGGTGACCGTTACCGCATCAGGCCCAGCCGAACTGACAATGACCTGGCCGGTCACGTCGGTAGAGGCCCCGGCAAGGCTGAGGGTTGCCGTGATAGGAAGGACTGTTGCGCCGGTATCGTTGACGCTTTGCACGTCCACCGCGGCGTTAATCTGCGCCTGAGGAAATTGCACGGCGTTAAACAGCATGCTTTGCATGCGCTGGTTGCGTATGCCGATGCCGGTATTCACGCTGGTCAGATCGATGGTGACTGAGGCCTGCCCCCCGTCGTTAATGTCACCGGCGAGGCGGTCAAAGGTGTGGGTCTCGGCAATGTGACTGGCCTTGGTTGAGATGAAGTTCAAAACCGAGGCATCGTTGTCCAAAGTCCAGGCTCCGTGCACCCAGCCCGTGGTCGCAGAGCAAGCCAGGGTTAGCAGGCTGGTAGCTAAGCGGCGCCTCGGCCGCTGTGGCGGATTTCCCGCCCGTGGGTGACGTCGAGGCAGGGCTGAGATCCTGGATAGTATTCCGCGCATTACATTCTCCATCGGGCCGAAACGCCTACAGCGTGCGGCTGATTAGTTCTTTCATCATCTCGTTGGTGCCACCATAGATGGACTGAACCCGAGCGTCCCGATACACATTTTCTGATGAGGCGCCAGCTCCGTGGTGAAGAACTTGCGCGCAGCATGGACAGTTCGTCGTTCACCCAGGGAGAAGTGTCATTTTCAAACAGGTCGGTTATCCCGCCTCCTAACAATCATGGCTTGC
Source organism: uncultured Pseudomonadales bacterium (assembly GCA_964635835.1). Classification (GTDB taxonomy): domain Bacteria; phylum Pseudomonadota; class Gammaproteobacteria; order Pseudomonadales; family Azotimanducaceae; genus UBA4421. The sequence goes on along the minus strand of CAZWQK010000068.1, from coordinate 6,049 downwards.
CGTCACTCAGCGGTCCTTCAATGCTGGCGTCTCAATTGGCTCGGCACCATCGGGCGGAATCCAAAGGCGAGAACGTCATTACCCAGAGATTATCACCGGCGGCCATGCAAGCGAAGAAGCCTCGGCCGTTGTCGATGCTGGTGCCGACGTGGGTCGGCCTTCAGGCCGACATCCCCCCGTCGGGTTAAAACCCGACCTACGTGCATTTTCCTTGTGGATCGGCCTTGTAGGTCGGCCTTCAGGCCGACATTCCCTGTCGGGTTAAAACCCGACCTACG
>CAZWQK010000068.1:0-5671 GCA_964635835.1 uncultured Pseudomonadales bacterium | reverse complement strand
CTTGTAGGTCGGCCTTCAGGCCGACATTCCCTGTCGGGTTAAAACCCGACCTACGTGCATTTTCCTTGTGGATCGGCCTTATTGGGTGTGACTATTTATAACGACCGTCTACAACTGCTGCTTACATCAACGGCTTTGGTCTGGGAGGAAGTAGCCGTTCTCGTCGATTTTCAGGCTACTCATCAGGTGCTCAAGGTCGCGCTGGCTCATCGGCCGATGGTTAGGATGGTTTTCCGGCAGCAGCCATTGAGCGATGACATCTTCTTCCCAACTCAGTTTTTTCGCCAGATCGCCGCTGCTTAATTCCAGGGCTTTTACGATGGCGATAGCCCGCTGGTTAAAGGTGCCTTGGGCAGCTAGCTCTGCTTCTCGGTTAATGTCCGCATAGATCGCCTGTAGCTCGTTGATATCCCGGGGTGAGAGATGTTCAGAGTGGGCGTCTTGCAGCCAAACTTGGCCGCTCTGCCAATAGACATGCTTCATATACTGCTTAACTAATCTGCGGTACCCCATAGAATTCGACCCCAACGTTTTGGTTAGGTTCTGATGAAATTGTTAAATCCAGGTGTCAGTTCTATGACAGTAGGTCGGTCTTGTAGGTCGGCCTTCAGGCCGACATCCCCCCGTCGGGTTAAAACCCGACCTACGTGCATTTTTCTTGTAGGTCGGCCTTCAGGCCGACATTCCCTGTCGGGTTAAAACCCGACCTACGTGCATCATCAGACTAAAACCCGACCTATGTGCCGCTGTCATGCAATCGTTACTTGGCCGTCACAGGGTTGTAACTCCCCTTCCCAATAGTGCGCTTTGCTGGGAATCGGCCTGGCGCGAACACTACTTTTATGGGGATCCAACAATGGCAGCGAACGCTCTCAAATCACGAAAGGCTCTTTTCGGAGGGCTGCTTTTAACCGGTCTGTTGATCGGGTGCAGCGGAGGCAGCGACATCAATATCGCACCGCAAACCGTTGATAATTCTGTCGACAACTCCAGTACGACCAATGCGCCTCAAGAAGAGGTGAATCCCTGCGCTTCCTATGAAAAGGGTGGCGTGAAAACTCAGGGCACTTTTGTTGCACCCAACTGCTCTTACTCAGTGACCTTCGCGGATCAGGGTAACAACATCACAACGGATCTTGTGATCCCTGCCCTTGAGAATGACGGTGCCCATCTTTTCGACGGCAGCCTGTTTATCGGTGAGGCTCACAGCAGCAGCGCTGAGCTAGCAGCTGCGGGAATTGCCGAGGGTGGTGACGGCCCCAAACTAACCATCGAAGCCGGCGCGACGCTGGCTTGGAAAGACAAGAGCAAGTTCGTCATCATCAACCGCGGCTCCACAATTTTTGCGGTGGGCACGGCGGATGCGCCCATCACCTTTACGTCGTTTTCCGACGTTAACGGCACCGTGGGCCCAGAAGACGTGCAGCAGTGGGGCGGCATGGTCATCAATGGCTTTGGTATTTCAAACAAGTGTTCCTACACCGGTGCCGCTCGCGAAGACCTGGTGCTGACCGCTGACGGTTGTGATATCGCAGCCGAAGGCGCGGAAGGCTTGGATGAGTCCTATTACGGCGGCGATAACGATGAGGACACGTCCGGTCGTTTGGAATACGTCATTGTTAAGCACACCGGCGCTGAAGTTGGCAACGGCGATGAGCTGAACGGTATCTCTTTTGGCGGCGTTGGCAGCAATACCATCGTCAAGAATCTGCAGGTTTACTCAACCTACGACGACGGCATCGAAATGTTCGGTGGTGCGGTGAACTTCGAGAACTTCGTCGCATTGTACGTTCGAGATGATTCCATCGACATCGACGAAGGCTATATCGGCACGATCAAAAACGCCTTGGTGATTCAATCTCAATACGATGGCAACCGCTGCATCGAGGCCGACGGGATTGGCAGCTTCAACAAGAAAACCGACGCGTTCATCCAGGACATCATGAATCGGGGGCTGAATTCCGCGCCGACAATCGAAAATCTCACCTGTATCGTTTCGCCCAATGGCACAGAGGATGCGAATGATGCGACCAACGTCAACAAGCAGGGTACCCATGATCCGGGCGCGGGCTGGAGGCTGCGGGAAGGCATTGAGCCCACCATCAAGAACGCTCTGGTCATCAGCGCATTCGGTCCACAAGTTAGCTCCGATAACTGGTGTCTGCGTATCGACACCAGCCAAAGCGGCGCCTCCGGCAGCGCCCGAGCTGGCGACACTATTACCGATCCAGTAGCGACTGCCTTCGAAAATGGCGATGCCACCATCAGCGGTTCCATGTTCGCCTGCGAGACCAAGTCGTCCAAAAACCTGAACGGCGTGGCCTCTAACGTATTTCTCAGTGAAGTAGCCAACGGCGGCAACGTCTTTGCCGACGTGACCGGCGCCATGGACGCGACCCCCGATGCAGACACCGGCTTGGTGCTGGTGACGGATAAAGGCGAAAGCGCTGGGCCCGTTTACTCCTTGGCGGCAGCGGCGATGACGCCAACCATAACGCCGGCGACCATAACCACAGGCACCACGGAAACACACGTTGGAGCCATTGCCGATGATGCCACCGACTGGACGCTGGGTTGGACCTACGGCATCCACGAAGGCAACCGAGGCAAAGCACTGTGGTTCCCTGTCTCTGAATAACATCGCGCATGTTGTGAGTTGATGGACCAACGCCTCGGGATTACCTCGGGGCGTTGTGCGAATGAGCTTTCATCCATTGGCAGCGCAAAACCCGCGCAGCATGAATCGTCAAATTTAGTGCGCTCCTTAGTGAATCCAGGGGCGCCGAGAGAGAGGAAGGGTATGAATATCCCACGTTTTGCAAGGAGCGCTGCTCTGGTGGCGTTAGGTGCTTTTGCTTCAACGGCGGTTGTTGCCGAAGAAGCAGGCCTTGAGACCGGTCAGGCCGATATTGTGGAGGCGGAAAACAACGTAATCGAGGAAGTGGTCGTTTTAGGGCGTTTGCAGTCTGCTGCGCAATCGCTGCTGCAAGATCGCATCGAAGACGACGCGTTAACCGACTCACTGGAAGCGGAATCCATTAGCCGAATGGGTGATTCCACCGTTGCGGCAACCCTGCGCCGAGTCAGCGGGCTAACCCTGGTGAACGATAAGTTTGTTTATGTTCGCGGCCTGGGAGAGCGCTACTCTTCAACGTCACTGAATGGCGCCTTTGTGCCGTCGCCAGATTTGACTCGCAATGTCGTGCCGCTGGATTTGTTTCCCTCCGCCATTGTCAGTTCCCTGTCGGTGCAGAAGACCTTTTCCCCAGACATCTCCGCCAACTTCGGCGGCGGCGCAGTGGACATTGTCACCACGCCGTTTCCTGACAAGGGCACCAATTTCAGTTTTGAGATTGGCAGCGGGATGAACACTGAGTCAGATGATCGGATTACCTACGCCGGCGGCAAAGACGATAAATGGGGCACTGACGACGGCACCCGGGCATTTCCTGAGGCATTGGCTGCTGGTCTGGCGAAATTCCAGGGTGACTTAGGCGTACAAAACATACTTGGCAGCCTAAGTGCGAGCTCAGGCAGCCCGGTGACGCTAGCCACTGCGGAAGCAGCGAATCGCGACATCATGCTGTCCTTGAACCGAGAGATTGGTTTGGACCTGACCAAGGGCTCAACGCCGGACAGACAGGTGCGGGCTGCAACCGGCACCACCGTGGATCTCAGCGACGATTGGATCTTTGGGTTTCAGGTTGGTGGTGCTTACGACGCCAAGTGGCGCACGACCAATAGAACGTCACGAAACTTCGGCGCGCCAAACGAACAGTTTGAGACCGAGGAAGAAAGCACCCATTCCGTTAACGTCACTGGCACCTTTACAACGGGGTTCAGTTTCCTGAGCGAACATGACGTTACGCTCTCCACCCTTTATCTGCGTAACACCGACGACGAGGCGGCAATCGCTGATTTCTTCAACGAGAATCGACTGTTCTCGGAGGGATCCGGCTTCCGCAACTATCGGTTCGAGTTCGAGGAGCGCGCCCTGGTGGTGAACCAGGCCAAGGGGTCACATGCGCTTGGCGATGGCACCAAGAACCTCTTCAATGGCTTACTGGATTGGGCGCCCTATGAAACCACCTTGGACTGGTTCTATTCCGAGTCTCGTGCGCGCAGTGACATCCCGAATCGCATCAGCGCTGATTTTGGCACCACGGTGAACCCGCAAACCGGCGAAGTGACCGGGCAAGTGCTACGCAGCGATTCTTCCGCTATTGAATACCGATTCCTGGACCTGGACGACTTGGTCACCAGCTATGGCTGGAAGGCTGACGTGCCATTGCAGAGAGACAACATCGCGCTGAACGTAAAGTTTGGCTACCAGCATGACGACAAAGCGCGGACCTACTCTCAGCGGGAATTTGGTATTGGCTCGTTAAACGCGTCTGCTGCCGCTCGTACCGGCTCGCTCGACAATATTTTGGCTGACGACAACCTGTCGGATCCAAATAACGACTTCTTCTTAAGTGTTCTGGGGTCCACATCCCGCAGTTACATTGCGGCAACCATCGTGGACGCCAGCTACGGCATGGTGGATTTAACGTTTAATGATCGCTGGCGTTTCGTGGGTGGTGCGCGCTACGAAGACTACCGACAGGTGGCATTGCCCTGGAACGTGTTTGGCTACACGGTAGATCAGCCCCAGATCACCACGGATCCGGAAACGCTGCGCAAAGCAGTGTTCCAGGACGACGACTATTATCCGTCTGCTGCCATCATCTACATGGGTGACCTGTGGGCAGAGACCTTCCAGTTGAGACTTGGCTATGCTGAGACCACCATTCGCCCGGATCTGCGAGAAGTGACCGACGCGAGCTACGTGGATCCCATCACCGGCGAACTGGTTAACGGCAACCCCAATGTCCGGCCCTCGGATGTGCAAAGCCTGGACCTGCGTGCCGAGTGGTTCTTCGCTAACGGCAACAACTTGACGGTTAGCCTGTTTCGCAAAGAAATTGGCGACCCGATTGAGTTCTTTGAAAGCCCTGCCAGTGATACCAACACCGCTCGCGAGATCGTAAACGCTGAAGAAACCACCATCGACGGCATTGAGATTGACGGCGTGCTGGCCTTGGAATCCTCGGCGGCTGGGGGGAAAGCTTTTTCCTTCAAGGTAACGTTACCGTCCAGGACTCAGAAACCATCGCCGGTGTTCAGGCAGACTCGCCTACCAACAACGTTCGCCCGGCAACCGGAGCGTCGGATTATGTCGCGAACCTAATGGTGGGTTTCGATTCCATGGACGGCCAGCATTCAGCAAACATTCTGTATAACGTGTTTGGTGAGCGCCTGTACGTAGCAGGTCGCCTGGGCGCGCCAGATGGTTACGAGCAGCCCTTCCACTCGCTTGACCTCAACTACAGCTGGTATCCCAACGATAATTGGATTGTGAAGTTAAAAGCTCAAAACCTGCTGGATGAAACCATCGAGATTGAGCGCGCTGGTGTGGTGACGTTCTCAGAGCAGCCCGGTACCAGCATCGCTTTGCAGGTTAAGTACGACTTCTAGAGCGGTGGACTGGCGTCACGCAGCAGACATTGATTTGTGCGGACGATCTGCTCTGACGAAAAAAACCTGCGGTGGCAGCACCGCAGGTTTTTTGCCTGAAATCCAGTGATTAGCCCGCTTCGTCGGCGCGTCAGATCTGGCTGTAGGTCGGGCT
>CAZWQK010000067.1:0-8194 GCA_964635835.1 uncultured Pseudomonadales bacterium | reverse complement strand
CTACCGCTTCGCTACCACTTCTCTACCGGGGCTGTTTTGCTTTATTGCTAAAGTGTCATTCGAGCACATAACGTGTAGTAGCGGCCATAGACGTCGTAGTTGCCGGGGAAGGTATTTCCCGAATTGGACGAAGTATCACCCGCTTCATTGCCCAATATAGGCGGCTCTTCGTCAAACAAGTTTTTAATGCCAAGACTCACTTTCACGCGCTCCTCCCAGAATCGATAGCCCAGGTTGAGATCGAAGTAATCGTAGCTATCAATCTTACGGAACGCCTTGTAGACATTTTTCCGTTCCGGAATCTCGATGTCCACGCTGTCGGTATGCCGCCACAACAGCGACGCGGTGAAATCATTCCAACTCCAAGTTGTACGCTGAGTCCAGGTCAGATCCGAAATCGGATCGCAAGTGGTCCCATAAAAACCTTTACAGTCGATGACGGGAGTCAAACTGTCACTTCTTTTCTCTTGAGTTAGATATTTGTTTACCGCTCCGGAAAAATTCAGATTCCCATAGTCGGCGAGGTCGAAGCCAAAGCCAAAGGTTAACTCCAGCCCCTCGGCTCGCTCGTAATCCAGATTCGTCGTGTACAAACGCACGCCTGATGCAGGACTGGTCAGATCACCATTGACCCTGGAGATTTTTGCACAGGCATCTGCCAATCCTGCGACATAGCATTGACTCAATATCTGTTGCGCCGAGAACTCTCCAATAACGTCATCAATTTTGATGTCGTAATAATCAAGCCCCAGCGTAACGTCTTTCACCGTGTCAAATTCCGGCGACCACACAAAACCGAAGGTGAAGGTGTCTGCTGACTCCGCATCAGGAGGATTAGCCGGATCACTGCCTTGAAGAATGTTAATCTGGCCGGACACGATATCCTGCAGAACCCCGACTTGGGCGGGCTGCATACCGGTAGAAACGCACAGCTCTCGTAGCCGACTATCAATTTTGGCAACGTTTGCTACGGAGCAGGGATCCTGTAGAGCGTTATCTAAGCCGGTGGTAATCGGCGCGAACAACTCCTCAATATTCGGAGCACGGGTCGCTTCTTGCTGCATAACGCGAACCAACAATTGGTCGTTCACGGTCCAATTCAAACCTGCCTTCCAGGTGTCGACCGAGCCTACGGTTGAGTAGTCCGACGTACGATAGCCAAACTCAAAATTCAAGGATTCGACGAAGTCCACCCCTTCGACCAATGGCATGTAGCCTTCGAGGAAAAACTCGTCGACGTCGAATCCGCCATTGATCGGCAGCAGATTGCCGCCAGCACCGCCCTGGCAGCTAGCAGGAGCCTGTTTCAAACACTCATCGGGCTCCAAAGAACCGTTTTCCCTGCGAGTTTCGAAGCCAACGCTAAGATCCAGGGAAGAATTCGCCATGGGCGATCGCGCAACTTCAACGGGACCTGCAAACACGATTTGCCCAATCCACTGGTCATACTTGTGCTGTTGCAGAGCAATAGCTCGGGCATACGCGGCCATTTCTGGCGTGATGGTGCCAAATCCACCAAATAGGTCGATTGGCACACAGGTTGAGTCCCCGTTGGCGCAGGTCGTTTTATCTGTCGCGTCCAGGGCTTTTTTAATGTTCGTTAAATTGGTATAGCCATCGCGAACAGTTGTTCGGTTCGATTCACCGTACTGAAAAGAGGCGTCATAAGACCAATCGGCGGCCATATCCCCTCGAGCGCCCACCAGCAGCGAAAAGTTATCTGAATCGTAGTTTTCGCTCCGAGCCCCAAGCTCTACCGTCCGCCGCCGAAGCTGCATTTTCAGATAATCACCCGCATCTACTACCCCGTTACCATTTGCGTCGTTCCAGTTCTCACCCTGGGTTCCGGCCTTCAGTGTTCCAGCGGCGACAGCGCTATTAGCGAAAGAGATTATCTCAGCTCTCGCAGTGTCTGAGAGGAAGGGGTTCGCTAACGGCACATCGAAATAAGTCCCAAAGGTGCCAGATGGCGCGACCTGCTGACGCACAGTGGTGTTGCCGTAGCGTATCGTGGAGTAAACGGTGAGATGCTCGTTGACCTCAAAATCACCGGTCGCAAACAGATTGTATTTTTCTTGCGGAGTTCTGAAGTAATTGTAGGGGTTGTAGTTAAATCGGCTGCAGCCTCCCCTCGCACCCAGTCCAGTGCCCGCGTTACCGGTATACAAAGTTCGATCGTCAAGAAACTGGCCCACATTACCGGCTCCCGCAATGGCGACTCGCGTTGGGATAGAGGTTGTGGAGCCACCGGTAGCGGCAACGTCAGGACCGCCACAGCCTGCCATTGGCGTGGTCACACCACCGCCGGCGAGAAACTCCTTGAGACCGGCACCGTCCGCTGTTTGGATGCCAACTGTGCCAATTCGCCGCTGCCCTAACAGCAGGGGCTTACGATCCGTCCAGCTGACGTTAAGAGCCACGTGGCCTCGATCATCTTCGAATTTGGAGCCTAACGTGAGCGAGATGTTATCTGTTTCCGCGTCACTGTCTCCAGACTGAGCCGAACTGACAAGCAAGTCGACACCCTCAAAATCGTTCTTCAAAACAATGTTGACCGCCCCAGCAATGGCATCGGAGCCGTAAACCGCCGACGCACCACCTGTGATGATATCGACACGCTCTATCAACGCGGTCGGAATATTTGCCGTATCAACCCGGCCTCGGTAGTTAGCTGGCATGATCCTGCGCCCGTTTAACAAGACCAGATTACGCTGCGCCCCCAGACCACGAAGGTCTACCGTCGCAAAGCCGTCGGTACCATTGTTCACGTTCTCGTTGTCACCGGGTATCGTCGAGGGAAGATTTCGGAGGATACGCTCCAAGTCAGCTTCCTGCTGGAACTCGATCTCAGCAGCGTCGATGGTGACGATAGGGCTGGAGGAAGTCAGGCCCGGTCTCTTTATCCGTGAACCCGTTACAACAACCTCTTCTATCACCTGCTCGCGGTCTTGGGCGACAGCTAGGTTAGTAACACCAAAGGCGGATCCCAATAAAACACATAGGCCGATCAGCGCAGCGCTAAGCGGTTGCTGGTTGCAATTGTATCCCGGGCCAATCAAGTCATACGTTAAACGCTTCGCGTTTTTCATCACTCTCTCCTGTCGTCTATGAGAGACCTCAACGATGGGTTGTAGAAAACGGCGACAAACCAAACCGCCCGTGGCATTGAACGCTTCACAAGTGTCCCAACCGTGCTTTATCGAGCACGGCTTCGGCACAGACGCGTCACGTTCTTTCCTTTAAGCGGCGTCAAGACCCTAGCACCAAAAAAATAGGCTACCCTCCCGGAGCAACCAAAGACGGCTCGAAGATCTTTGAAACGATAGATATTTCCAAGCATAAACTTACGAACGGTAGCTTGTAGTGGATGAGCGGAATTCTGGAGAGCGGTTATTTAGCATGACCCCATAAAACGGCCTTTAGGCCGACGTGTCGGGTTGCATGCATTGTCGGGTTGAAACCCGACCTACGGAAGAGAATGCGCAAGCCCGACCTACCCACATGCATCATCTTTGTAGGTCGGCCTTTAGGCCGACGTGTCGGGTTGCATGCATTGTCGGGTTGAAAACCGACCTACGGCCAGACATCTCCCTTTGTCGGGCTAAAGCCCGACCTACGGAAGAGAATGCGCAAGCCCGACCTACAATGGCTGGGGCTGCCGCGCCTCGGGGCCTTAAGCCTGTTGTTTCTCCCGGGCGCTGATGAAGCCCGGACGCGCCATCAGTCGCTGCAAATAGGCTCTGCAGTTGGGTTTGTAGCGGGCGTCCAATCCCAGGGATACGCCAAGGAACAGGGCGTAGCCCACGACAATGTCTGCAATAGTGAACTTGTCGGCACAGAGAAATTCTTTGCCTTCCAGGGCCATCTCCACCGAGCGCAGTCGTGATAGGTACCAAATGGAATAATCCTCTACCACCTGGGGAATGCGCCGCTCTTCCGGCTCAAGGCGGGTGTAGCGCAGCACCAAAGTCTGGGGAAAAGTCAGGGTGGCGTCGCTGCGATAGAGCCAGTTTAAATACTCGCCGTAGGCCGCGTGATCCTTGGCGACACCGATGGACGTGGGCCCGTATCTGTCCTCTAAGTACTGACAGATGCCAGAAGATTCTGTCATCACCAGCTCGCCGTCGGTAAAGGTCGGCACCGTGCCCAGGGGATTCAGCTCCAAGTAACCGGGATAGGTGGCGCGAGGTGGGAACTGCATATTCACCAACTCGTAGTCCAAGCCCATTTCTTCCAGAGCCCATAGAGGACGCAGAGAGCGTGCGTCAGCGCAGTGGTAGAGGGTCATTTTTGAATCTGTCATCGAGCGTTCTCCAATTGTGTCGGGCCAGTCGGGTTGAATGCATTGTCGGGTTGAAACCCGACCTACGGATATCTATTCCTTCGCGTGTCGGGCTAAAGCCCGACCTACGAGCCCGACCTACGAGCCCGACCTACAGCAACAACGGGGCCAGCAACGCTCGATGATAAGCCGCGTCGCCGAACTGATACTGACACCACAGCGCTCGCCGCAAAAACAGCTGGGCGTCGCATTCGTAAGTAAATCCAAAGCCGCCGTGGAACTGCACTGCCCGATCTCCAGCAAAGGCAAAGGCCTCGCTACCTTCGGCTTTGGCCATTCGCAGTGCGGCTTCGGTCTCCTGCTGATCGCCTTGGGCAATGCAGGTGGCAGCGCGATACAAATGCGAACGGCAGGCCTCCATGGACAGCAAAATCTGCACCGTGGGATGCTTCAGTGATTGATAGCTGCCGATGTACTGATCGAACTGCTTGCGGGTGGTGAGGTAATCGACGATAACGTGGAGCACCCCGGATAACCCGCCGGACATTTCTGCACTGAGCAGCAACAGGGCTGCTTGCTCGATGCTCGCAAAGTCTGCCCCTGCCAACACTTGCTCTTTGGGCAGCATCAGGCCATCCACCTCAAGGGTAAAACTGCGGCGAGTTTCGTCTATGACGGTTTCCCTTACCAGGGCGCCCTCGGGAAGCTGCTCGGCTTTTACCAGCACCAATCTCGGGGCGCCATCAATGTTGGCGGATACCACAATGATGCTGGCTTGGTTCCCATCCAGCACGAAGTTCTTCCTGGCGGTCAAACGCACTTGGTCGCCCTGCACCTTGGCGTGGCTGCCAATCTCAGTGAGATTCCAGTTACCGTCTTCTTCGGTGAGGGCTACCGAAGCCGGTGCTCCCGCCGCGATTTCCGGCAGCCACTGGGATTTCTGATCGTCACTGCCTGAGGTAATTAACGCCTGGGCCGCAAGTGTTGTTGGCACGAAAGCCGAGCCCATCAGATGCCGCCCCATGCTCTCAACAATCGGCACCACATCGGCCAGAGAAAGACCCAAGCCGCCATAGGATTCTGGGATGACAATGCCCAGCCAGCCCAGATCCACCATCTCCTGCCACACTGCAGAATCCGCACTGAGCTCTTGCTCAAGCTGCCCGCGCACGCGATCCATGGGGGAGTGCTTGCGGCAAAAGTCCACTGCCATCTCCATCAACATGCTTTGCTCTTCTGAAAACTCTATGGTCGCCATGAACACCTAATTCCTTTGTCGTCTGCGTAGTGGGTCGGGTTTCAACCCGACATCTTTTTGTCGGGCTAAAGCCCGACCTACGAGCCCGATCTACAACGCATCATCCTTGGTAGGTCGGGTTTCAACCCGACATCTTTTTTGTCGGGCTAAAGCCCGACCTACGGATATCATTGCGGGTCTAGCCCTTGGGCAGTCCCAACACACGCTCACCAATAATGTTGTGCTGAATCTGGCTGGTGCCGCCGCCAATGGTCCCCGAAAAGGCGTTCAGGTAGGAGCGCTGCCACATGCCGCCGTCCACCGCATCGGGGCTCACGTAGCGCGCACCGTTGGCGCCCTGCAGGGAAATCGCAAACTGGCACATGCGCCGCTTCAGCTCCGAAGAGCGCAGCTTGCCGGACATGCTGATGGCCGTGGGCCAGTCCGACGCCAGCCCGGGCACCTTGGCTCGAGCCGCCATGTAGCTGTTGCTGCGCGCCTGCGTGATCAGCTCGACCAGCTGGCCGCGTACATGAGGGTCGTCAATGGCCGGCTTGCCATTGCGCTTGGCCCGTCGCGCCAGCTCCACAATATCGTCGATGCTCAGGTCCATCATGGCCAGACCGCCAGCCTGACCGCCGGCAGCGCCGCGCTCGAACATCAGGGTGGCCATGGCCACCTTCCAGCCCTCGCCTTCTTTGCCCATCATGCAGGACGCTGGAATCCGCGCATCGTTGAAAAAGGTTTGGCAGAAACCGTACTCACCGGTGAGCTTCTTGATGGGGCGCGGTTCGATGCCCTCGGCCTGCATAGGTGCCAGGAAAAAACTCAGGCCAGCATACTTGTTAGGGCCGTCCGTAGACGTGCGGGCGATTAAGATCATGTACTTGGCGTAGGAAGCCAGACTGGTCCAGATCTTGGAGCCGTTTATGACGTAGTCATCGCCATCTTTCACCGCCTTACATTGGGCGCTGCCCAAATCCGAGCCGTGGTCCGGCTCCGAGAAACCCTGACACCAAATGTCTTCGGCGCTGAGGATGCCTTTGATGTACTTGGCTTTTTCCGCTTCGGTTCCCATGGCCAAGATCAGCGGTCCGGCCCAATTCAAGCCAATGGTGTTGGGCAAAAACGGTACCCGATGTCGTGCCATGGCTTTGGTAGCGATATCCTGAAACACCTGGTCCATGCCCAGGCCACCGTATTCTTTGGGCCAAGACATGCCCACATAGCCGTGTTCATAAACCTTGTTTTGCCAATCACGCAAAAATTCAAACTGCTGGTCCGTACCCACCTCCATAAAGGTCTCGGGCAGAATAAAGCCCGGATTCGCGGGTTTGTTTTCGGCAAACCAGCGATCCGCCTGCGCCTCAAATTCAGCGACCTCCGCCTGTGTAATGCTCATTTTCCGTCCTCTTTACTGTTGTTCGGTGTTTGCGCAACCTGCCGGGTTTTCGGAGCGCCGCGTTAAGTACCTCAAGCAGGGCTCGGTAGGCGGAGGTGTTGATCAGACGCTGCTAGGCGTGCATTAACGCCTGCTCGACGCTCTGGTAGCGCTCACTGACACTGCTCACCGTGCGCGCGCGCTTTTCAGCTGCTGCAATCCCTGTTCCGCCACCACCAAAAGTCCCCTCTATCACACCTTTGAAACGCTACCACAAAAAACATTATGGCCGGCTTTTTCGTGCTAGCTTCCGGGGCTGAGGAATTTGCCAAGGCGCTATCTGTAAAGCACTTTCTGGGGGGAGGGGAATCAGTATGCCAATCTTAGAATCAAAGCTGGATACGAGAGCCGACGTTTTCCAACACAACAAAGCCGATATGTTGGAAACCCTAGACCAGCTGCTGGCGATTTTAGAGGCCATAAAAATGGAACACCGCATCGTCGCGCCGCGAGATGGGGTGCTTGAACAATTACACATCGCCGCGGGCGAGCAGGTGGATAACGCCCAGCTGCTGGTCACGCTGGCCGAAGAGGAGAACGCATGAGCAGCAACGAAGCCACCCTGTACGAGATTCGCAACGGTGCGGCCTGGATCACGTTGAACCGGCCGGAAAACCGCAACGCGCTGTCCGCCATATTGGTGACCGAGCTATACGATCATCTGACCCAGGCCAACGTCGACGACAAGGTCCGGTCCATCGTCATCACCGGCAGCGGCCCGGCCTTCTGCGCCGGCGCAGACCTGAAAAGCCCGCCGGGGCAGCTGTCTGAGGGCGTGGGACGCGCGGTGCCCTACGCCGAGGTCCTCACGGCCATCATCGACAGTCCTAAGCCCGTGATCGCCGCGGTGAACGGTGCCGCCTTCGCGGGAGGACTGGGATTGGTGGGCGCTGCGGATATCGTGGTAACCCGCACCGATGTTCAGTTCAGCTTCAGCGAAGTACGCATTGGCGTCATACCCGCCATCATTTCCGTGGTCTGCATGCCCAAGCTCGGGGTGCACCACGGCATGAAGCTGTTTCTCACCGGCGAGCGCTTCGACGGTCAGCAAGCCGTGGACATGGGCCTAGCACACATTGCCGTGCCAGAAAATGAGCTGGTGAATACCGTGGAAGCCCAGATTGCCATGATCAACCTGGGCGGCCCCATCGCGGTGCAAGAATGCAAGAAACTGGCGCGTCGCGTGCCGCAGCTTTCCATTGAAGAGGGATTCAAAGAGACCGCCGAGTGGAGC